>CBDUMB010000134.1:0-7810 GCA_965368205.1 uncultured Pseudomonadaceae bacterium
GGTAATCTGCCGCGATGATCTGCGCGATCATGCCGCCCATCGAGGCGCCGACAATGTGCGCGCGCTCAATTTTCAACTCGTCCAGTACCGCAATAGCATCCGCCGCCATATCATTGAGACTGTAAGGTGCATCAACGTCGAGCCCTATGGTCGCTTTCAGCATCTGCCACCACAGCGTTGGCTCGCCCAACTCATCCAGCCTCGCAGACTCACCGGTATCGCGGTTATCAAACAACACCACACGGTAACCCGCATCAATAATGCCGTTAACAAAGTCTTCACCCCACAACCGGTGGGAAGCGGTTAACCCCATCACCAGCAGAACAGGCGGTGCCGACAGGTCACCTGCCTGGGTATAAGCAATATCTACGCCGTTAACATTGATTTTTGACATGACCTGATCACGGCTGTATTCAGCTTGAGACACTGATGCCAGCAGCAGGCAAACAGCACCAACAAATATTGTAAGTCTCTTCATCTTTAACTCTCTTTCTTAAACTTCATTTCAGGCGTACGGGCAAACTCTTGTATCGATGCCACAATGGCATTTTCTGCAGAACCAGGTCTTGCGCAGGCACAGCAAAGCTGATGTCCTGGGTTCGTTCAAGCAGAACTTGGAAGGCAAGTTTGGTTTCCATCCGCGCCAGGAACGCACCCAGACAGAAATGATTACCCTGGGAAAAGCTCAAATGTTTGTTATCACTGCGGCCGATATCAAAGACATCCGGATCCGTAAACATCTCGCTGTCGCGATTAGCACAGGCCAGCAGAGGAATCACCGCCTCACCCTTTTTAATGGGATATCCGGCAATCTCCAGATCTTCCACGGCATAGTTCATTTTGGTGCCATGCACCGGCGGGCAGAAGCGCAACATTTCTTCAACGGCAGAACCCATCAGCTCGGGTTGCGCGCGCAGTCGCGCCATTTGTTCAGGATGAGTCACCAGCGCGTGTACGCCATTGGTAATTAAGTGCGCTGTGGTTTCATACCCGGCAACAATCAACAGAAACACCAGGCTGACTAATTCATCTTCCGTGAGTGAATCTCCGGCTTCTTCCGCTGCGATCAGATCGCTCAGAATATCGTCACCTGGATTTACCCGCTTGAAGTTCACTAACTCACGGATATAGTCGGCAGTGCGACGCAAGTCCCACAGAATCGTGCGCAGAATGTTCCAGCCGCTCAGCCCATCACTCAAGACGCGTACGCTGGATTGCACCTTCGGCATCTGCGCCTGACTCACACCGACCATCTCACCTATGACAATGGTCGGAATCTGCAGCGCATAGTCCCGCTGCAGGTCCACTTCAGGTTTCGCCAGAGCGTCATCCAGAAGCTGATGCGCAACGGTCTCAACGCGGCCAACAAGCTTATCCAGTGATCTTGGCGCAAACGCTTTCTGCACCAGGTTCCGCAGACGGCGGTGCTGGGGATCATCTTCGACAATCATGCTCTGCGCAAGGAGCGCCAGATGTTTTGGCAGCGGAAATGGCATGCGCCCGCCACCCGTTATGGTGCCGCGGTTACGCAGGAACTGTTTGCTCTTAGTGAGCGCTATTGCATCAGCATAGCGTGCCACAAGGTGCACATTCACCACGGCAATTCGCCCGCGAGAGACCGGGCGTGAGCGACGCAACTCAGCGTAATAGTCGTACTTGCGATCGGTAAAGTCGCGATCGGCGAGGTTAATCGTTTTTGGCAACTCAATCGGCTGCACCATCATTGCTGGCCGGAAACGCCGGTATTGCGGTTTGCACCTTCGCGGGACTGTTCTATATTTTCCCGCGCTATCTGCTCCTCACGCGCCCATTGTTCGGGTTTCTTGCAGACCCGTTTGGCGATACGGGAGCCAGTTTCCTTGATACGACGGCATTCGCGATTGGCGCTGCCTTGTTTCTTTTTCTCTACCTGTTGTTGTTTCTCCGCTTGGGCATAAACAGAACTCACGGGAGACAGCGCAAGTGCGCCCAACAACAACGCCGTTAAACCAATAGCACCTGGCTGCATAACAATCTCGAGTAAAAAAACCTCACCGGAGTGTATCCGCTGGAGGTCACAAAAGAAATTGCAGGTGCTAAGCTCTGCCAAACACTTCAGGGGCGGGAAAAATGATTCGATTGGTATTTTGTTTACGTCGTCAGCAACACCTGTCGTTGCAGGCTTTTCAGGAATACTGGCTGGAGCAGCATGCACCCCTGGTGGCCAGCTTTGCCAGCGACCTCAATATTTTGCGTTACGTACAAACACACACCCTGGACGACCCGGGCAATGCAGCCGCGCAGAACGCCCGAGGCAGCATGGAACCACACTATGATGGCGTCGCCGAGCTGTGGTGGTCCACCGAGGCAGATTTAGAAAGCGCAATGGCAAGTGAGGCAGGACAGGCCGCCGGCGCCGCTCTGCTGGCTGATGAACAGAAGTTTATTGATTTACCACAATCACCGCTGTGGCTCGCTTATGAATACCCCCAGGTGAACCCCAGCCCGGAAAATATTGTTGCCCGGGTAAAAAGCAACGTCGTACGCGTGTTTTTTCCCCTGCGTGAGCAGAGTCAGATCAGCGAAGCTGATGCACGTCACTACTGGTTAACCCAACACGGCCCTATCGTTCGTGGCGGCGCCGAGGCAGCTGGTATTTTATGTTACCGACAAGTGCATCGTGCTAACTCACCGTTCGATGAAGCGATACAAACCGCCAGAGGCACACAGGTAGAATCATATCTGGGTCACGCAGAAGCCTGGGTGGATCGCGCTGCTGCACCGGCGACTGAAGAGGCCCGGGTTGCAGGCGAAAGCTTTATTACCGATGAACACAATTTCATTGATATGCAACGCTCAACCATCTTTTTTGGCAAAGAGCACACCATCATCGATAAGCGTTAGCCTTCAGCGTCGTCTGCTTGTAACCCTAACAGAAGCGCAAACGCCTCTTCTCGCACGGTTGTAGCCCGCTCGGTCATCTCGTTGACCTGCGCTTCGGTGAAGCCCAAAGAAGCCAGCACTTCCGTGTTCGCTTCTCCCAGTTCAGGTGGGTCACCTTTGACGGAACCAGGCGTTTCGCTGAGGCGCACCACATTGCCAACCGTCTTAGTTGTACCGAGACCAGGCACCTGTACGTCAGCCAGATAATTGTTTGCCAGATTCTGCTCGTCTACCAGCACTTCCGGCAGGCTACGCACCTTCTCCCAGATGATCTCAGGCTGAGTGCCCAAAAATTCTCTCCACTGGTCTGTGGTTTTTCCCGCAAATGCTGTCTCCAGCGTCGCACGAATCTCCAAAGAATCAGCCTCAGTCATACCTTCACCAAGGCGCTGCCCGGCAGTCTGCAGGCGCGCATCAAAGGCAAGCTCCGGCACGTCGGCAAAAATACAGAAAGCATCCCAGGCTTCAGACACCATGGTCTGAGCAAGCATAATCGCCCCATCATCAGCAGTGCGATAAATGCCATAAGGGCCTTTCAGATTGGGATGATGGGAACCTGAACGAGCAATGGGCGCATCTGTCATCGCAACCTGGGTTAACTCCCATTGCTGTAACCACAGCTGAGTACCTAACGCACTGGTTTGCGCGCGTTGGCCGGCGCCGAAACGCTCACGCGCCAGCAACGCGGTCATGGTCGCCAACGCTAACTGCATGGCCCCCGCGGTATCCGCAATAATAGCGCCGGGTAATGAAGGGGGCCGATCCGCAGGTCCCGTCATACCCGCAAGTCCGCCGCGGGCAACTGCCGCGCCATCCAACATGGCTTTGTCAGCATCCGGACCTTCAGGACCAAAGCCATTCACCGATGCATACACCAACTGCGGATATTGCGCATGCAGAGTCTCATACCCCAGCCCCATTTTCTGCAGTGCAGGCTCTCGGTAGTTGGTCAGGAAAACATCAGCATCACCCAGCAAAAGGTGCAGCGCCTGCATACCAAGATCTGTAGTGAGGTCTATACAAACAGAGCGTTTACCTCGATTGGCGGCGACAAACTGTGCGCCCATGGTACCGTCTGGTGTGTTGTTGAACCGCCCCCTGCCGTAACGGCTGCCATCACCCACGGGAGGCTCAATTTTGATGACCTGCGCACCCATATCGCGCAGATAAAGCGCTGCCGCCGGCCCCTGCACAGCAATGGTCATCTCGATAACCGTCATCCCCTCTAACGGTTCAGGCATGTTTGTCTCCCCTGATGTTAAGTGGCGAGAGAAATACGCGCGCTGACTTCAGTCTGTTTCCGGCGCACTGATAGAAGCCATGAACTCGGCAGCCGTCATGCGCGGATGATCACCGGCAAAACTATAGCCACTGGGTTTTTCATCGATAAATATTTCGCCCGCAAGCTCAAACTGCTCTACGTCATCAAATGCACCGGTTGGCATCATGTACATTTCCGGTTCTTTCAGTCGATAGAACAAACTTGTACCGCACTCGGTACAAAAGCCACGTTCCGCCCAATCGGAGGACGCGTATCTTTTGATAAATTCCTCGCCGCTGAATTCGACTTTACCCACCTGCGCCGCCTGCATAGGCCCACCGGTCCAATTACGGCACATGGAACAGTGACAGGCATGAATGTGGGTATCGACGTCTTCAGCCGTGAATTTAACTGCCCCACAGAGGCATTGACCTGTTGCACTCATCGCTCTTCCCTCAGTTAACCTGACTCTGATACTGACACTGGCCTATGCCGATGTCACTCATCAAAGGCGCGCCAATCAGGCACGCCCCAATTCTTTCAGGTTATCGACGTGTGTCTTGCGGTCAATACGATACAACGTGATGAAACCGATCATAATCATCCAGACGAAAAAGATGGTTGGCGCATAGTAAGCCCCTAATTTGAACAGCGACTCGGCACTGACCTCATCCGGCGTTGCACCTGGCTGAATCTCTGCCAGCGTCAGGATGAACGTGGCAACAACCACACCCACACCTTGCACCATTTTCCTGGTGAAACTGATTGCCGAAAAGAACACCCCTTCTGAGCGACGTTTGGTTTTCACTTCACTGGCCTCGACAAGATCGGCAATCATCGATGCCATCAATGTCTGGAAGGTGATAATCAGCCCGACATCTACAATCGTCACCACCAGAATCATGGGGAACAACAGGGCATCGCCATTGGCGGGCATCAGATCAAACAGGCGCAGCAGTACAGGCATGGGTGAAATACTGAATGCCAGAATACCGACAATAATGGTGCCGCGCTTCTTGCCCATGGTTCGAGACACATACGGTGCTACCAGAAATCCGATGACCGCGGACAACACTACGGAAATGGCAATAATGCCCTGTTGGGAACTGGTGAATTCCCAGAAAAACGTATTCAGGTAAAACGACAAACCTGCAGCCAATCCGGTCGCGATGGCACCAAACAACGCTGCCAGAAACAGTGAGAGAAACGATCGATTAGCCAGCGTGGCCCATAAATCACTGTAAATACGCTTGATGGTCATCTTTTCTTTCGGCGGCGGTGCATTCAGGTGCGGAATAAACCGGTGCGTGCCTAACGCGGACACCATGATGGCAAAAAACATCACGCTGGCCGCCACCAGACCCATCTGCCCATAACCTTCGACGTTGAACATGCCGTTGCTGGTCGCCGCGGTTGGCACCAGCAGGAAGGTCAGTGCAAAAAAGCTCATCAGCGTGCCGCCAGACCAGCCAAAAAAGTATCTGTAGCTGAGCATGCTGGTACGCTCGTCATAGTCCGTGGTCATTTCCGCAACCAGCGCAGAACTCGGAATCTCGTAGAGGGTAATCAGGGTACGAATAAAAATGGCCATCACAACGATATAAGGAAACAGCTCATTGCCTGCCAGTTCAGCGGGCGGATTCCACAAAAAGTAGTAAGAAACAGCGACCGGTACGGCAGCGAAATACATAAAGGGATGACGTCTGCCCCAGCGGGAATGAAAGTTGTCAGAGAAGTAGCCGATAAGCGGGTCACTCAGCGCATCAAACATCAGCGCCAGCAATAGCGCATTGCCCACCAGTTGCGCATCGACGCCCATGACCTGGCTGTAGAACAACAGAAAATAGTAGTCAAAACCGTTGTTCTTGACTCCAAAAGCAACCGACCCGAACCCGTACGCCAGTTTGTTGAATACAGAAACTTTCGGTGTTGCCACTTGTGTCAATTGCTTCCCCTCGCTTGACGGATGTCGAATGAACGATCTTGACCCTCGTTATAGTTAACTGTCACAAAATATACAATGGCCGCCGTGTTGCAGGGTGTGTGAAAAGAGTGGATGTCCCAGAGGGGGTGCATTTAACTTCGGGAGATGTATCATTCGCGCCCGACAAAACTGTCGATGGTTGCCAGCGCTGAGTCACTACCTCACTGACAAAACAAAAATCTATCCACCATTGCGAGAAGCGCAGGTGCATCTGGAATGAACATGAGCACGGAAAAAGACTACCCCACCATCATCACTGAGAAACGGGGCAAGGCGGTAATTCATGACCCGCTACTGAATAAAGGTAGCGCGTTTACCAAAGAAGAAAGAGACACACTGGGGCTGCACGGCCTCATACCGCCACAGCAGAACACTCTGGCACAACAATCCCGTCGTGCCCACAACGCCCTGCTACGGCTGTCTGAACCGTTGGATAAGTATGTTGGGTTTTCGGCCTTACAGGACCGCAACGAGCACCTTTTTTACCGCGTCCTTATGGATCACATGACCGAGTACATGCCCATCGTGTACACACCCACCGTGGGTCTTGCGACCCAGAATTTCAGCCAGGTTTTCCAGCGCGGTCGCGGCATTTGGATTGACCCGAGTATGCGCGGCAAAATAGCTGACGTACTACGCACGGCTATGGGTAACGCAGATATACGATTAATTGTCGCCACCGACAACGAATCTATTCTGGGTATTGGCGATCAGGGCGCCGGTGGTATGGCCATTTCGATCGGTAAACTGGCGCTGTACGTCGCCGGCGCGGGTATCAATCCGGCCCAGACTCTCCCCATCAGCCTCGACGTTGGTACCAACAACGAACTGCTGCTGGATGACGACCTCTATCTGGGCTGGCGCGAGAAGCGCTTAAGCGGTGAAGCTTACACCTCGTTTATCGCAGAGTTTGTTGACGCCGTGCGCGCGGTCTTCCCCAACACTTTGCTGCAGTGGGAAGATTTTCGAAAAGACAATGCGCTGGCCATTCTGGAGCAGCATCGCGATAACATTCTGTCTTTTAACGACGATATTCAGGGCACCGGGGCGGTCGCGTTAGCTGGCTTATTCAGCGCGTTGCGCATCAGCGGTGAAAAACTGGCAGAACAGAAAATTGTCATTCATGGCGCAGGCGCTGCCGGATTGGGCATTGCCCGCCAGATCAAAGCTGCATTAGCTGAGCGCGGCCTTTCCGCTGCAGAAATTCATAAATGTCTGGCCGTTCTCGACAGTCGCGGCTTGCTGGTTGACGATCAGCCTTTAAGTGATGCCTATAAGTCAGAACTGGCCTGGGAAGCGAGCCTTGCTGAGCAATATGGCTTGACTGACCCCAGCAAACGACAGCTTGAAGATGTTGTCAGTCAGTACAAACCTACAGTGCTCATCGGCACCTCAGGACAGGCCGGCGCATTTACCGAACAGATGGCCATCACCATGATGGAAGTCACCGAGCGTCCAATCATCCTGCCTTTTTCCAATCCAACGCATCATGCCGAGGCCACACCGTCCGACCTGCTGCACTGGACTAACGGCAAAGCGCTGATTGCCACCGGCAGTCCGTTTGAACCGGTAGGCTATGCCGGCCAGATCTATAAGATTGGCCAGGGTAACAATGTCTTTATTTTCCCGGGCCTGGGTCTGGG
>CBDUMB010000135.1:0-7809 GCA_965368205.1 uncultured Pseudomonadaceae bacterium
GGTTGTCCTATGGCATTTGGGCGCAGCAAAGCCAAATTACTGTCCGAAGACCAGATTAAAACCACATTTGCAGATGTGGCCGGTGTTGATGAAGCCAAAGAAGAAGTTCAGGAACTGGTTGAATTCCTGCGTGATCCCGGCAAGTTTCAGCGCCTGGGTGGCCACATTCCTCGCGGCGTGCTGATGGTGGGACAACCGGGTACCGGTAAAACCCTGCTGGCAAAAGCCATTGCAGGTGAAGCCAAAGTCCCGTTCTTCTCAATTTCCGGCTCAGACTTTGTCGAAATGTTTGTCGGCGTGGGTGCATCCCGCGTACGAGACATGTTTGAACAGGCCAAGAAACAGTCGCCCTGTATTATTTTCATCGATGAGATCGATGCTGTCGGTCGCCATCGTGGTGCTGGCCTTGGTGGCGGGCATGATGAGCGCGAACAGACTTTGAACCAGTTGCTGGTGGAAATGGATGGCTTCGAAGCCAACGACGGCATTATTGTGATTGCTGCGACCAACCGTCCTGATGTGCTGGATCCAGCGTTGTTACGTCCCGGCCGCTTTGACCGCCAGGTAGTGGTTGGTTTGCCGGACATCCGCGGTCGCGAACAGATTGTGAAAGTACACATGCGCAAAGTGCCGCTGGCCGATGATGTTGAACCCGGCATTATTGCTCGCGGTACCCCCGGTTTTTCCGGTGCTGACCTGGCCAACCTCGTGAACGAGGCGGCCTTGTTTGCCGCGCGTGGCGGTAAGCGCCTGGTTTCGATGGAAGAGTTCGATAAAGCCAAAGATAAAATCATGATGGGCGCCGAGCGTAAATCTATGGTGATGTCGGAAAAAGAGAAGCGTAATACGGCCTATCATGAAGCTGGGCACGCGATCATTGGCCGCCTGATGCCCGATCATGACCCGGTGTATAAAGTCTCTATTATTCCGCGTGGCCGGGCCTTGGGTGTGACCATGTTCCTGCCGGAAGAAGACCGTTACAGCCTTACCCGTCAGGGTATTCGCTCGCAGATCTGCAGCTTGTTTGGCGGGCGCATAGCGGAAGAGATGATTCTGGGTCCGGAGTACGTCACAACAGGTGCTTCCAACGATATTGAGCGAGCGACATCGCTGGCGCGCAGCATGGTCACCAAATGGGGTCTGTCTGAGCGACTCGGACCGCTGAAGTACGACGAAGACGACAATGAAGTTTTCCTCGGTATGTCAGCGGGCGTCAAGCCGAAAGCGCTGTCTGACGACACCGCCAAAGCCATTGATGAAGAAGTGCGCTCGATAATCGACACGTGTTATGCCGCCGCGCACGACATGCTGGAAGAAAACATCGACAAGCTGCACAGTATGGCAGATGCCCTGATGGAGTTTGAAACCATCGGGGTTGAGCAGATCGATGACATTATGGCCGGTGCCAAACCTCGTGCGCCGACCGACTATGAGCCAAAGCCACCTTCTTCGGGTTCTGACTCTTCGCCCGAGTCACCTATCGGTGGCCCTGCGGAAGAAAGTTAAACCCGACCAGACACGTCGTTTGTACGTTGCTTTGCGGTGGTAAAACACTGACCTTCGAGCACCCCCGGATCATGGGGGTGCTCAATATCACTCCTGATTCCTTTTCCGACGGCGGCAAGCTGTTTAAAGATCATAGGGTTGATCTGTCTGGTGTTCAGGCAGTAGCCCAGCAGATGATTGAGGAAGGGGCCAATGTCCTGGATATTGGTGGCGAATCAACCCGCCCGGGCGCACAGCCGGTAGGGGTGTCACAAGAGATGGATCGCGTTATCCCGGTTGTTGAGATGCTGGCAAAGCTCGATACCATTGTGTCTGTTGATACGCGTCATGCGCCGGTGGCCGCAGCAGCGATAGCGGCGGGCGCGCACATGATTAATGATGTCAGCGCAGGTGGCGATCCGGATATGTTGTCCACCGTTGCCGCGAGTCAGGTGGGTTATGCGATGATGCACATGCAGGGCTTGCCCGAGACCATGCAGCTGTCGCCTCGCTATGGTGACGTCATTGCGGAAGTTGGAGGGTATCTGAAGCAGCGTTACCTTGCTTGTCTGCAGGCCGGTATTGATGGCGGCAGGTTGATGCTCGATCCGGGATTCGGTTTCGGCAAGACCTTAGCGCATAACTTACAGTTACTGGATGGGCTGGCTCAACTGAAAGTGAGCGGAGTGCCGCTGTTGGTAGGGCTATCGCGCAAAAGCATGCTTGGCACGATCACGGGTAAAACTGTTGAAGACCGCATGGCGGCCAGCGTTGCGGCGGCACTGCTTGCTGTGCAGCGAGGCGCAGATCTGGTTCGCGTGCATGACGTTGCGGCCACGTCCGATGCATTGAAAGTGCTGCAGGCTCTGCATAGCCCTGGGCTGTTGTTGAAATAGAGGGAAGAAACCCATGAGCAGAAAATATTTTGGTACCGATGGTATTCGCGGTCGTGTTGGCCAGTATCCGATAACCCCGAGTTTCTGCCTGCGCCTGGGCTGGGCCGTTGGGCGCGTGTTTGCGAAACGAGGTCCTGCCCATGTGATCATTGGTAAAGACACCAGAATCTCCGGCTATATGCTGGAGTCTGTGCTGGAATCCGGCCTGGTTTCTGCTGGCGCAGATGTCAGTTTGATTGGTCCTATGCCGACCCCCGCAATTGCTTATCTGACTCGAACTCTGCGCGCGGATGCGGGCATTGTGATCAGTGCTTCGCATAATCCCTATTACGACAACGGCATCAAATTTTTTGACCACCTTGGCAACAAGCTGGCAGATGATGTTGAGCACGAGATCGAAGCCCAGTTGGGTGAAGAGATGGCCTGTGTCGACTCTGATCAGTTAGGTCGCGCTTCCCGCATCAGTGATGCTGCCGGGCGCTACATCGAATTCTGCAAAGCAACCGTGCCCAGAGGTTTCAGTCTGCGCGGCATGCGTATTGTGCTTGACTGTGCCCACGGCGCCACTTACCACGTTGCGCCCCGGGTGTTTGAAGAACTGGGTGCTGAAGTAGAACTGATTGGCGCGACGCCGAATGGCGTCAACATAAACGATGGCTGCGGTTCCACCCATCCTGAGATGTTGCGCGAAAAAGTTCTGGAGCTTCGTGCTGATGTGGGCATCGCATTTGATGGCGATGGTGATCGCGTCTTTATGGTTGACTCAGATGGCCGGCTGCTGGACGGTGATGAACTGATTTATATGATCGCCTCGCACCGCAAAGCCCTCGGTACTTTAGGCGGCGGTGTGGTCGGTACAGTGATGAGCAATCTTGGCTTGCAACAGGCGTTGGAAGCTCAGGGCATTGAATTCTGCAGAGCTAAAGTGGGTGACCGCTATGTGACCGAATTGCTGCTGAATAAAGGTTGGTTGCTCGGGGGGGAAACTTCCGGCCATGTCCTGTGTCTGGATCTCGCCAGTACCGGAGATGCCATTGTTGCTGCTCTGCAGGCTCTGCTGCCGGTGGTGGAATCCTCTAGGAGCGTGGCTGAGCTTGTCAGTGGTGTGGTCAAACTGCCGCAGATCATGGTTAACGTCAAAGTGTCTGATCCTGCAGCAGTTGCATGCAGCCCTGCCTTGCTGAGTGCCATCTCCGCCAAAGAAGCTGGCCTTGCTGATCGTGGCAGGATTCTCGTACGCGCCTCGGGAACCGAGCCTTTGCTGCGGGTCATGGTTGAAGGTGAGGATGCGCCGGAAGTGCAGGAAATTGCTGACGAATTAGCCGCCATTGCTCAAAACCAGGGATAATTCGGTCACTCGACTGCAAACAGACTGGCCGTTTCCAGCAGCACGAACACCCTTTTTCTATGGCTGGGTCATTGCTGCGGTATCCACTCTTGGGTTCCTCTGCAGCGTGCCGGGCCAGACCATGGGTATGGCGGTTTTTGCAGATACCTTTATCGCGGAATTTGGCCTGACGCGCACCGAGCTTTCCACAGCCTACCTGTTTGGTACCGTCGCCAGCGCTTTTACTCTGCCGCGCGCCGGTCGCTGGTACGACCAGTGGGGTGCCCGGGTGATGCTGGTGGCAGCGCCGGCATTCCTCGGCATCATGCTGGTATTGATCAGTGGCATTGATTGGCTTGCCGGACTTTTAGTGGGTGCATTTGCAGTGCCTTTAGCCTGGGTAACGTTCCCGCTCATTCTGTTGGGTTATTTTGGTGTGCGGTTCAGTGGGCAGGGTGTATTGACCTCTGCCAGCCGCAATGTGTTGCTGGTCTGGTTTGAAAAGCGTCGCGGACTTGTCTCTGGTCTGCGCGGCGTTTTTGTATCGTTAGGCTTTTCTATCTCGCCTCTGATTCTGGCCTGGATGATTGATGCCTTTGGTTGGCGCGGCGCGCTGTGGCTCATGGCATTGGTCGTTGGTGTCGGGTTCACCGCTATTGCGCTGTTCACAGTCCGAGACCACCCTCACGTGGCAGGCTTGACCCCGGATGGAGAGGCCCGCTCCGACGACCACTCGGAACAACATTCAAAATCATTGCCTGAGCGCACCGCCAGTGATGCCAAACGTGATCCGGTTTTCTGGATCTACTCGGCTGCGCTGTCCATGCATGCTCTGTTCGGTACCGCAGTGACTTTTCACATTGTCGCTATTTTTGAGGAGGCGGGGCGCGACCGCGTCGAAGCGTTTGCCTATTTTCTGCCCCAGGCGGTGGTGTCATTGAGCGTGAATCTTGTTGCCAGCGCACTGGCGGATTACTGCCGTTTGAAGCCACTGCTGATTGTCATGCTGCTGATGTTTCTGGTCGGTGCTTATGGAATTACCCAATTACACACCGAAGAGGGTTATTGGTTGCTGGTACTGGGTTTCGGTGCAGGTGGCGGGTTATGGGGTGTTTTGTCTAATCTTGCGTTTATTCGCCAGTTTGGCGCCCTGCATCTGGGCGAAATCAGCGGTTTGAATACTGCGATCACAGTTTTTGCCAGCGCTATTGGTCCAGTCGCCTTCAGCCTGGCGAACGATACTTTCGGCAGTTTCGATGCAGCAGCAGTCGGCTGTATTGTCGGGCTGGTTGTACTGTTGCTGGCCGCGGTCCTGCTCCCACAACCGCTGGATCGTGCTCCTCAGTGACACCTAGCCCGCAAACTCTCACTTTGCAATCTTGGCAATTAATGTCCTGAGCGTATAACATTGCGCGCCCTCGAATTACCGGTGACCAAATATGCGCAGAGCATTGGTGGCTGCAAATTGGAAAATGTTCGGTGCTGCAGCGCAGCTCCAGGCTTTTGCTGATGCCTTGCAGGTAGATGATCGGGTTGATGCGGTATGGTTTCCGCCGGCACTGTATCTGAGCGCAGCGGTCGCGGTTGCGCCACAAGGGCTGGCCTGCGGTGTGCAGGACATAGGTACAGCGGCCAGCGGCGCGCATACCGGTGAAATTGCAGCAGAGATGGTTGCTGATGTTGGCGGTTCATGGGCTATTGTTGGCCATTCGGAGCGACGCCTGGCGCAAAATGAAGGCGACGACCTGGTGGGTACTAAAACTGCGGCGGCTTTGCGGGGTGGATTGAATCCTATCGTATGCGTCGGTGAAACCGCTGCCGAGCGTGATGCGGGTCATGAAAAGATCGTTGTACAGCGCCAACTTGAAGCCGTACTCGATCGTATTGATCATGCGCAGCTGGGTAAAATTGCCATCGGTTACGAGCCGGTTTGGGCGATAGGCACCGGGGTCACCGCAAGCCCGGAGCAGGCGCAGGAAATGCATGAATTTGTGCGGCAGCTGCTGGCTGAAGTGAATGCCCAAATGGCGGCACAGATTCGAATTGTTTATGGTGGCAGCGTGAAGCCGGATAACGCTGCAGATATATTTGCTCAGCAGGACATTGATGGCGGGTTGGTGGGCGGCGCATCGCTGAACGCGGCTGATTTTACAGCCATCATTGATGCCGCAGCCCAGGCGCGTTAGCAGAGCAGATGAGAACTGAAGATTTAACTGGAATAGTGATAAAGGTTGTAAGAAAGACATGTCGACCATAGAAACAGTGCTGTTATCCCTCCTTGTGGTTGATGCCATCGCACTCACCGTGCTGGTTCTGATTCAGCAAGGTAAAGGCGCCGATGTAGGGGCAGCTTTTGGTAGCGGCTCATCCGGTACCGTGTTTGGCGGTGCAGGCGGGGCTTCATTTTTAACCCGAGCCACCGCATGGCTTGCGATTGCCTTTTTTGTCATTGCGTTTGGTTTGGCATATCTCGCCAAACAACGTTCTGAAGCTGTGGACACCCTGGGTATCCCAACCGTGCCGACGCAGAGTTCACAAGGGCAGTTGACGCAACCGCAAGAAAGTGTAGATTTGCCCGCCATTGATGGTGATGTCCCGACGCTAGAGGTGGAAGAAGACCCTGACGGAGACATTCCTCAACTGTAACGGTTTACTGTCGGGTAAACCGAACCGCGCCGAAGTGGTGAAATTGGTAGACACGCTACCTTGAGGGGGTAGTGAGCTTATGCTCGTGCGAGTTCGAGTCTCGCCTTCGGCACCATTGGTCTCTCGATCTTGATCGAGAGACCTGTCGAGTGATCTTGCTGCGCAAGCTCGGTCGAGTTTTGCGGCTTTGCCGCATAACGTCGCTCAGTCCCTGAAGATTCTCAAGCAAATCCCCCCTTGCAGCCTTGGCCAAGCATCCCTATAATTCGCGACCTTGCTGATGCGGGGTGGAGCAGTCTGGTAGCTCGTCGGGCTCATAACCCGAAGGTCGTGGGTTCAAATCCTGCCCCCGCTACCAAAGGAAGAAAAGCCCCTGTATAGGGGCTTTTTGGTACCTAGCCAAGGCTCGGTACCTGGTACGTAGCCCAAGCCCAGGCGGATAGCCGCAGGGGTTAAAGCGCAACCACGCAGTTCAACTTTGTTTTTGCAATTGCGTAGTTCAACGTAGACGAATCGTGTTCAAAGCGTAAGTCAAAGCAGATGGGCGTCAGGCCCATTTTTTGTGCCAGCAGGAAACGTAGCGACCGCTAATGAAGTGGTCATATGAGGTTGTAACTCATTGAATAGAAAGGAATTGCAGGTCGAAGAATTGCTTGCGCCAACGGTTGAATCGTTGGGCTGCACCATTTGGGGTGTGGAATTCCTGAATCAGGGAAAACACACCAAATTGCGTCTCTATATAGACCGCGATGAAGGGATCGATGTAGATCACTGTGCGGCCGTGAGTCGGCATGTTAGTGACATCCTTGATGTAGAAGAGGTCATTTCAAGCGCCTATACGCTTGAAGTGTCATCGCCTGGAATGGATCGCCTGCTGTTTAAAGAAGAGCAGTTTGCAGACAGTGCAGGTGAGCAGGTAGATATTCGGCTGAACTTTCCATTTGAAGGTCGAAAGAAATTTATAGGTGTGCTCAATGGCGTGCAGGACAGCATGGCAATTGTGCAGATTGAAGATGAAGAATTTTTGCTGCCGCTGGAAAACATCCAGAAGGCGCGAGTTGTGCCGGTCTTTGACTGAGGTAATTAGGGCAAACGAATGTCAAAAGAAATACTGTTAGTCGTTGAATCTGTGTCCCTTGAAAAAGGTGTGCCCAGAGAAGTGATCTTTGAGGCGATTGAGTCTGCGTTAGCCATGGCGACGAAAAAGCGTTATGGCGAGCAACAGGAATTCCGTGTGGCCATCGACCGTGAAACAGGCGAATACGATACGTTTCGTACCTGGACGATTGTCAATTACGAAGACGAGGAAGAGCCGAATCCGGCTGCACAGTTTTCGTTAGAGGCAGCGGTAGAAATGGACCCTGAGGCCAAACTTGGGGATGTCATTGAAGAGCAGGTTGAATCGGTGGAATTTGGCCGGATCGCGGCGCAAACCGCCAAGCAGGTCATCGTTCA
>CBDUMB010000136.1:0-7800 GCA_965368205.1 uncultured Pseudomonadaceae bacterium
CGCATTCACATTGGTTTGCATGACGCGCAGCCATTCCTCTATGGGGTAATGGGCCAGCGGTACTTTAGGTCCGAGTCTTGATGCGTTGTGCAGCAGGCCATGCAGCACGCCGTAGGTTTCAGAAATAGCACTGTGCAGGGCGTGGGTTGCGCTGGCATCCAGCTGTTCGAGATCACAAGGCACAATCACGGGTTGCGTGTTGGTATGGGTCTCAATCCAGTCGAAGACGCTTTCCAGGTGGTTGCGGCTGCGACCCAGCAGAATCACATTTGCGCCATAACAGGCAAAACATTTTGCCGCGGCTGCGCCGATCCCTGCGCCAGCGCCGGTTACCAGAATGTTGCATCCGGCTAATATTTCCGGTTCCGGCTGGTAGCGCCAGCTGGCTGCAGCAGCCACCAATGCCGGGTAGCTCGCCCCCAGTTTATCTAACAATTCATTCATATCGAGTTTCTGTTACGGGTTGTCGGTCAGGGGCTTTCTGGCGTGCACAATATAATTGGCATCTACATCGCGGCCGATATTGCAGGCCCGGGTAAACGGGTTGTAGCTCATGCCACTGATGTCCACAACTTCCAGGCCAGCAGCACGTATGGCTGATGACAGCTCTGAAGGTTTGATAAATTTCGCGTATTCGTGGGTGCCTCGAGGCAACAGGTTCAGTACATATTCCGCGCCTAGAATCAGCAGTGCGTATGCTTTTGGATTGCGATTGATGGTGGAGAAGAATACGTTGCCGCCGGGCTGTGTCACGGCGGCTCAGGCCGCCACTGTGGATGCATAGCTGGTCACGTGTTCCAGCATTTCCAGACAGGTCACCGTATGGAAGTGTTCCGCGTGGGTCTGAGCCAGGGCCTCGGCTGTACCCTCTATGTAAGTGACATCGACGCCGCTTTCCAGTGCGTGCAGGCGCGCCACGCTGAGGGCTTTGCCCGCCATATCAACGCCGGTGACGTCTGCGCCCAGATTAGCCAGGGATTCGGTCAGAATGCCACCACCACAGCCAATATCCACAACGGGACCGCTCTGCAGATCGCTCCGCTCGCTGATGTACTGCACACGACTCGGGTTGATGTCATGTAGCGGCTTAAAGTCACCGTTGGGATCCCACCAGCGGTGAGCCAGGGCGTCAAATTTCTCTATTTCGTCACGATCGACGTTTTCATTTTCACTCATGGGGTCACTGCCAGTTAGATCGGGCGATACGTAGAGTGCCAGGTCTGCACCTGTTGCGCCAAATTGGTAAGGGAATTTTGTGTGAGTTGGCCGTCTGCGACCAGCGCTTTGCCTGCGACATAGGTATGGCTGACCGCATTACCGGCATCGCCGTGAATAAGCGCTGCAAACGGATTGTACATCGGCAACATGCCGAGACTGTTGATGTCTACTGCAATCAGGTCTGCGGCTTTGCCCACTTCAAGAGAGCCGGTAACGTCTGCTATGCCCAGCGCGCGAGCACCACCCAGGGTGGCCATGTGCAACATGTCCTGGGCATTGGCAGCGGCAGCATTCTGGTTTGTGTGTTTAGCCAGCAGGCTGGCCATACGCGCTTCCGCAAACAGGTTGAGTCGATTGTTGGAAGCGGCTCCGTCGGTACCCAGGGAAACGGTGACACCTGCATGCCGTAACTCGGTGGTGGGGCAATAACCTGAGGCCAGTTTCAGGTTCGACGTCGGGCAATGCACAACGCGTGTATCGGTATCTGCAACCAGCTTGAGATCGGTATCGCTGATTTGTGTCATGTGTACTGCCTGCACGTGCGGTCCCAGCATGCCTATATCGGCGCATCGCTCAATCCAGCTTTGTCCCATCAATTGATGGGCGTCAGCAACTTCCTGTGCTGTCTCGTGGATGTGCATCTGGATCGGCAGATTCTGGTCCAACCCGACCCGGGCGACGTGCTCAAGTTCGGCTGCGCTCAGGCTGTAGCCGGAATGTGGACCAAGCGCCACGCGAACCAGGCCGTTACCTTTAAGCTTTTCGTGCAGCGCCAGACCTTTGTCCAGCGCGTCATCAGCATTTTTGCTCCAGGCATTGGCAAATTCAATGATTGGAAAGGCAAGTTGCGCACGAATGCCGATATCCAGACAGACTTCGGCAACTTTCTCGGGCAGGAAATACATATCGGAGAAGGTGGTAGTGCCGCTCAGCAGCATTTCGGCTACCGCCAGCTGGGTACCCAGGGTGACGTAGTTGTCATCCATCACCGCAGCTTCCAGCGGCCAGATGGTTTCTTCCAGCCAGGCTTTCAGCGGCTGGTCTTCGCCAGCGCCGCGCAGCAGCGTCATGGCGCTGTGACAATGTGTGTTGATCAGGCCAGGCAGGAGGATATGGTGATCCAGTGCCAGGTGCTGTGCATCCGGGTATTTCTGCAGCAACGTGTCGGTGGGCCCGATATCGCTGATCCGGCTGCCGCTGATGGCCACGCTATGGTCGGTTAACGCGCTGTTTTGCGGTGCTACCGGTAGTACCCACGGGGCGCTGATGATGAGGTCACATGATTTCATCGGCGGAGTATAGCGGTACTTTCCTGACATCCAAAAATCTCATAAAAAACAGCCCATTTCGGTGAATCGTGATAAAATCGCGTGCTTTTATTCACGCTAGTTTTGCATGTCGGAAATCGGTTCAGAAAACAATAAAGATATCCACCCGGTAAACATCGAAGACGAGTTGCGCCAGTCCTATCTGGCCTATGCAATGAGCGTCATTGTTGGTCGCGCTTTACCAGACGTTCGCGATGGTTTGAAGCCGGTTCACAAACGTGTTCTGTTTGCCATGAGTGAGCTCAATAACACCTACAACCGTCCCTACGTGAAGTCTGCACGGGTGGTCGGTGAGGTCATCGGTAAGTATCACCCCCATGGCGACAGCGCTGTGTATGAGACGGCGGTACGCATGGCGCAGGATTTCTCCATGCGTTATCTACTGGTCGACGGGCAGGGTAATTTTGGTTCGATAGACGGTGATCCGCCTGCGGCGATGCGTTACACCGAAATCCGCATGTCAAAAATGGCCTCCGAGCTGCTTGCGGATCTCGACAAAGACACCGTCGATTTTGTGCCCAACTACGATGAAACCCTGACGATGCCGGTCGTCTTGCCCACCCGTGTACCCAACCTGCTGGTCAATGGCAGTTCCGGTATTGCGGTAGGCATGGCCACCAATATTCCGCCACACAACCTTACAGAAGTGATCAACGCCACGCTGGTGCTGCTGGATGATAGTGCCACCAGTATTGATGATCTGATGCAGCACATCACCGGGCCGGATTTTCCTACCGCTGGCATCATCAATGGCCGCGCAGGTATTGTGCAGGCCTATCGCACGGGTCGTGGCCGTATTTATGTGCGCGCACGTGCAGAAGTTGTGGAGCTTAAAAATGGCCGCGACCGCATCATTATTCATGAGATTCCATATCAGCTGAATAAGTCCAGGCTCATCGAGAAAATTGCTGAGCTGGTCAAAGATAAAAAGATTGAAGGCATCACCGAGCTGCGTGATGAGTCAGATAAAGACGGCTTACGCGTAGTCATCGAAATTCGCCGTGGCGATTCCGGTGAGGTGGTTCTGAACAACCTTTATACCCAGACCCAGTTGCAACAGGTGTTTGGCATCAACTGTGTGGCGCTGGTCGACGGTCAGCCAAAGCTGCTGAACCTGAAGCAGATGCTTGAAGCGTTTCTGCAGCACCGCCAGGAAGTGGTGACCCGTAGAACTCTGTATCTGTTGCGTCGTGCGCGTCAGCGGGGTCATATCCTGGAAGGTCAGGCGGTAGCGCTTGCCAATATTGATGATGTGATTGAGCTGATCAAAAGCTCCGCGTCTGCAGCAGATGCCAGGGTAGCGCTGATGGAGCGACGTTGGGTTGCTGAAGCGCTGTTTGATCTGCTTTCAGAAGTGGGGTCTGATGCCTGTCGTCCCGACGGTCTCAGCGAGGACTTCGGTTTTACCGACAACCTTTACCGCCTGACCGAAGAGCAGGCTCAGGCCATTCTGGAAATTCGACTACACCGTTTAACCGCCATGGAGCAAGACAAGCTCATGGCGGACTATAAAGGTGTGCTGGATGAAATTGCTGACCTGCTGGATATTCTCGGCTCCCACGAACGGCTTCTGTCCGTCATCCGTGATGAGCTGAATGAAATCAAAAAGAATTACGGCGATGAGCGACGCACAGAGATCGTCGCTACCCAGCAGGATCTTTCGGTAGAAGATTTAATCAACGAAGAAGAGCTGGTGGTGACTATTTCCCACCAGGGCTATGGCAAAACTCAGCCGTTGGATGTGTATCAGGCGCAGCGGCGCGGCGGGGTTGGTAAAGCCGCGACCACTGTTAAAGACGAAGACTTTGTCGAACACCTGGTCATCGCAAACTCACACGATCAGCTGCTGTGTTTCTCTGATGTGGGTAAGGTGTACTGGCTGAAAGCGTTTCAGATTCCCCAGGGCAGTCGGGGCGCCAAAGGGCGCCCGATGATCAACATTCTGCCGCTGGCGGCTGAAGAGCGCATCACGGCGATCATGCCTGTCAACGAATACGCATCGGATCATTTTGTGTTTATGGCTACCGCTAACGGCACTGTGAAGAAAACGCCGTTAGAGCAGTTTTCGCGGCCGCGTCCCAGTGGTCTGATTGCGCTGGATCTGGAAGAGGGTAATACCCTGGTGGGTGTTGCCATCACCAATGGTTCCAGTGACGTCATGTTGTGCAGCAGCGCCGGCAAAGCCGTACGATTTAAAGAATCCGACGTGCGGGCCATGGGTCGCACTGCTAAAGGCGTACGTGGTATCCGCCTGCAGAGTGGCCAGCGTGTCATCTCTCTGATTATTCCTGCGGAGGGTGGTACCGTTTTGACGGCCAGTGAAAATGGCTACGGTAAACGCACGCTTATTGACGAGTATCCAGTCAAAGGACGGGGTGGCCAGGGTGTTATTGCCATGCAAACCAGCGATCGCAACGGCGCCATGGTGGGTGCTGTGCAGGTGTTTCCCGGTGATGAACTGATGCTGATCAGCAACATGGGCACCCTCGTGCGCACAGCTGCGGATCAGGTTTCAGAGCTGGGTCGCAATACCCAGGGTGTACGTCTTATCAATGTGAAAGACGGTGAGCTGCTCAACAGTGTGGAGCGTATCGCCGAGGCGGTGGTTCACGAAGCGGATGCAGCTGCTGAAGCGGCTTTAAACGCAGCATCTTCAGGTGACAGCGAAACCGATACAGACGCTGACCCGCAAACCTAAACTACAAAACTCATACGGAGAACCCTAAGTTGGCGAGGATATTTAACTTTTCCGCCGGACCTGCTGCGCTGCCATTGTCTGTGCTGGAGCAAGCCCAGGCGGAGATGCTGGACTTTCAAGGTAGCGGCATGTCGGTGATGGAGATGAGCCACCGAAGTAAAGAATTTGTTGCAGTTGCAGCCAAGGCAGAAGCTGATTTCCGTTCTCTGCTGGGTGTGTCTGACGATTATCATGTGCTGTTTCTGCAGGGTGGGGCAACTACTCAGTTTGCGGCGATTCCATTGAATTTAACCGCTTCTGGTGACGTGGTTGACTATATCGACACAGGCTCATGGTCTGCCAAAGCGATAAAAGAAGCTGGCAAATATTGTCTGGTTAATGTTGCAGCCAGCAGTAAAAGCAGTCATTACAGCTATATCCCTGAAGTTGACACCTGGCGGCTCAGTGATAATGCCCGCTATCTGCACCTCTGCTCCAACGAAACCATTGGTGGGGTGCAGTTCAAAGACTTTCCCAAGGTATCAGCGCCTTTAGTGGCGGATATGTCGTCAGATTTTCTTTCCCGACCAGTAGATGTTGAGCAGTTTGCGCTGATTTACGGTGGCGCGCAGAAAAATCTGGGTCCCGCGGGTCTAACGATGGTAGTTGTACGTAAAGACCTGTGTGGTCAGGCGCGCCACGAAACACCCGGAACGCTGGATTACGCCGTGCAGGCTGATGCCGACTCCATGTCGAATACGCCGCCCACCTACGCCTGGTATCTGGCGGGTTTGGTGTTTGAATGGTTGCAGCAGCAGGGTGGTTTAGATGCCATCGCGGCAACCAATCAGCGCAAAGCAGACAAGCTTTATGCAGTGATCGATAACAGTAATTTCTATCAATCTCCTGTGCAACCGGATGTGCGCTCCACTATGAATGTACCGTTTACCATGCCGGATGCAGCCCTGGATGCGCAGTTTGTCAACGGTGCTCTTGAACGTGGAATGTCTGGCTTGAAAGGGCATCGCAGTGTCGGCGGCATGCGGGCCAGTATTTATAATGCGGTACCCGAAGATGCAGTGGATGCCCTGATTACCTACATGCACGAGTTTGAGAATGAACACGGATGACGACAAGCTTAAGCCGTTACGTGAGCGCATCGATCGCATAGACGTCGAGCTGCTGCGCCTGCTGAATGATCGTGCCCAGTGCGCGCTGGAAGTGGGTGAAATCAAACAGGGCCAGACGTCGGCTGAACCGCCGGTTTTTTATCGCCCGGAGCGTGAAGCTCAGATTCTGACTTCCCTGATGCAGAAAAACCCCGGGCCTCTTAAAGATACAGATGTTGCAGGGTTGTTCCGCGAGGTGATCTCCTGCTGCTTGAACCTGGAGCTCCCTCTGACCGTGGCCTATTTTGGCCCCGAGGGTACCTACACTGAAGCGGCTACGATCAAACAGTTTGGTCACTTTGCTACTACCAAGCCGCTGGCCTCTATTGATGAGGTGTTCCGCGAAGTGGAATCCCAGGCTGCCCACTATGGCGTTGTGCCTGTAGAGAACAGCACTGAAGGCATGGTGAATCACACCCTCGACTGTTTCATGAGTTCCAAAGTGAAGATCTGTGCTGAGGTTGAGCTGGCCATTCATCATGCGCTGTTGCGTGGTGAAGATGCAGAAGGCGAAATCACCGAAATTCGGTCCCATGCCCAGAGCCTGGCCCAGTGCCGGGGCTGGCTGGACCGCAATTATCCTGGTATTCCGCGTATCGCTGTGGCCAGTAATGCGGAAGCGGCCAAGCAGGCACTGACTCACCCGCATATTGCTGCGATCGCAGGAGAAATTGCTGCAGATCGTTACGGCCTGCGCGTATTGAGTGCCCGAATCGAAGATCAGCCTGATAACAAAACGCGTTTTATTGTGCTGGGTCAGGAGGATGTAGGCCCCAGCGGCAAAGACAAATCTTCGCTGTTGGTGTCCGTTCGTAATGAACCGGGTGCGTTGTTACGGGTGCTGGAACCCTTTGAACGCTTCGGTATCAGCCTGACTAGGATTGAAACCCGGCCGGCACGCTCTGGTGACTGGTCCTATGTGTTTTTCATAGACTTTGATGGCCATCAGAGCGACCCGCAGGCGAAACAGGTTATTGAAGCGATCAAAGCGGTGGCATTTGAAGTCCGCTCTCTGGGTTCTTACCCTCAATCAGTGATTTAGCGGCGAGAAAAATTTAGAAATGACACAAAAGCCTCATATTCACCAGGGCATTGCAGGTCTTCACCCCTACCAGCCCGGCAAACCCATAGACGAGCTGGCACGTGAGCTTGGTCTGGACAGTATTATCAAACTGGCAAGTAACGAAAATCCTCGTGGTCCGGGTGAGTTGGTGCAACAAGCGATTCAACGCGAAACGGCAACGCTGTCGCGCTATCCCGACGGTAATGGTTACGTCTTAAAGCAGGCATTGGTCAAACATACTGGGGTTAAACCTGGTCAGATTACCCTCGGTAATGGTTCTAACGATGTTCTCGATCTGATTGCCCGGGTTACCGTTGAGCCAGGTTGTCAGGCGGTCATTTCTGA
>CBDUMB010000137.1:0-7787 GCA_965368205.1 uncultured Pseudomonadaceae bacterium
GCTCCCAACCAGGCACCCCGGCGAGGGTTTCCCCCAGACGAGGTGTTGCGGTTAAATTGTGCTGTGCAATCCAGGTTTCTGCCTCCTGCACGGTCTGACCCAGGGCAGCATCCTGAATCGCCTGCAGGCTGGCCAACTCGTGGCGCATTTCCTGCACCGCAGCCCGAGCCGCCTCCACTTCGCGCTCCCGCAGCAACGCCTCTTCGCGGGTCTGGCCCAGTGCTTTGAGGCATTCATCGATCTTTATATTCAAATCGCGGGATTGAGTTTCCAGACCAGATATCTCTTGCGCAAGTTGATGTACAACTTCACCGCCGGGATGATCCTGCTGTGCTTCCTGCTGCTGGGACAGTTCATCCTGCCGAACGCGCAGGCGCTGTAACAGTTGTTCGAGATGCTCAATACGCGAGGCCTGCACCTCGGCTTCCTGATCATTGCGTGAAGCCTGGCTGTTAAACTGGTCCCAGCGCTGCTGCCAGTCGCCCATATTGCCTTCTGCATCACGGAGCGACTGCTGTAAGTCGGCGTCCTGCTCAGCCAGCGCGCTGACCAGTGGCAGCAGCTCATCCAGACGCGCCTGCAGGTCGCCGATCTGATCTTTGTCCATGGTGATCTGGCGATCAGTCTCACTCTGGCGCTGCTGTACCGTCTGCAGGTCCAGCTCAAGCTGTTTGACCCGCGCCTGATTAAAGGCAATCGCTTCTTCAATGCGGGCAATATCTGCCCCGAGCTGATAGAACTGACCCTGAACAGCATTGAACTGCTCACTGGTATCTGCGTGATTCTGGCGGGAGGCTTCTATCTGGGCTTCAAGCTGCCGCTGAGACGCGATGGCCTTCTCCTGCTCCAGCTCAAGCTCTTTAATATGGGTTTCGCGTTCAGCTAACTGCGCATGTAATGCAGTGTGTTTCAGAACATACAGCTGCGCGGTAACCAGGGATTCTTCCTGGCGTAGTTCGCGATATTTTTCCGCAGCCTGAGCCTGACGTTCCAGGCGATCAAGTTGTCTCGCAAGTTCCTCACGTATGTCATTGATACGTTCGAGGTTTTCCTTCGTGTGTTTGATCCGGTTTTCTGTTTCCCGACGACGCTCTTTGTATTTGGAAATACCCGCAGCTTCTTCCAGATAAACCCGCAGCTCCTCTGGCTTCGCTTCCACCAGCTGAGAAATCATGCCCTGTTCAATGATCGAATAACTGCGCGGACCAAACCCGGTGCCAAGGAAAACGTCCTGGATATCACGACGACGGCATTTGTTACCGTTGAGGTAATAGTTGGATTGAGCATCCCGGGTGACCACCCGGCGTATCGCTATTTCCGCGTAGGCGGCATATTCGCCACCAATCCGCCCGTCGGAATTATCGAAAAACAACTCGATAGAAGCAGTTGCCGTTGGTTTGCGCGTATTGGAACCGCTAAAAATAACATCTGTAATGCTTTCGCCGCGCAGCTGCTTGGCGGAACTCTCACCCATAACCCAGCGCACAGCATCGATGATATTCGACTTACCACATCCGTTAGGTCCGACAACCGCGCAGCGATTTCCGGGGAGGGTAACGGTTGTCGGATCGACAAAAGATTTAAAACCTGCAAGCTTGATTTGCTTCAGATGCATAAGCGGATCGTTTGAACGGTTACTCTGGTCTATCGAGATCTGACTACAGGGAGACCACCCAACTTTTCGCACCGCGACAAGCCAGCGTAGCCCTGTGATTATCGCGTGTTTTCACAACCCGATGCTCACACTTCCCACCCCTCGACGAACCAGGATTAAATTCAGACGAAGTTACCCTGTTCGTGAAGGCGACAGTCTACTGGAAGACTCCGGTATTGGTAATACTTTTGTGATAAAAATCTACCGCAAACGCAGTAAATTCCCGCGCGGGAACGCTGTTATGCGGTTGGTGCAGCTGAGGCCAGCGGCAGCCCTGCCCAGGATAGATTGCCTGTTCGCGCTTTAGCCGCAGCCAAAAGTTTTACCACACAGCAGATGCAGCCGCTTGTGGAACGCATTGAGCAGTTCATCCAGCCGCTCTGCGTCTCCTTCCTGCAATGCTGTATGCAGCGCTCGGTAGTAGCGTGCAATGTCATGCAGGTCTACGTCACTACGCTCGATCAAAACACACATCAGACGCTGACTGGTGGGCAGCAGGCATTCAAACACGCCATTCATGTAACGCGTTGCCGGGCTCAGCAACTCGGCATAAAACGCGCCGCGGGCTTGAATGATTTCATTCACGCCACCGGTCTTCGCCGCGCGGTCCATAGTCGGCAGCAAGTTCCCTGCCGCAGCCAGGCTCTCGTCCGCCCCTGTCTCCAGCAGACTGTGAAACCAGCGATGCTCTACAGAGGCCAGCATATCGACCAGATCCAGGGCTTCCTGGGCATTAATCTCATTGACCACCGCACCTTTACGCGGCACGATTTCTATCAGATGGCGTCGTTCGAGAATAAGCAGCGCCTCACGAACAGAACCGCGAGAAACACCGAGCTCATTAGCAATTTTTAATTCCTGAATTCGAGCTCCACCCGGCAGGTCGCCAATAATGACGAGGTCGGCAAGATGATCGGCAATCTGTTCAGTAATATTCAGCGTTGGTTTGAATACCATGTTTCTAACGTCTCAAGCCAGGTTATGGCTATAGACCCTGCGTGATTATTTAAGTTCATTCTACTCAGGCGGCGTGAGCGTGGCGTCAAGGGTTTGCGCCCCTGCGTCAGCCATATTCATGGCCGGGGACACCCATTGCCAATCGCCGGGTTGCGGCATTGCATTGCCGCTTTCACTGACTCGGACCAGGACCTCAAACTGATCTGCCTGGCTGAGCCTGCGCTCCGGACTCATACTGACAAGATCATCAAGCCGAACTTCGAAAGGTAATAAAAACGCCGGTTGTTTGACTGCAGCATAAGGCATGCCGCCACCCACTGGCCGCGCAACAACAAACACACTGGCGCGGGGTGAAGGTGAGCTGGTGGCTGACACAGCAACTGAAACCCCCGGCTCAGAGGTCTGCATGCCCTCCCGCACCTGGCGGATAGCCGTGGCAAAAGAGGCCTGGCGCTGCAGATCACTTGCGCTGGTTAACGCACGATTCAACAGCGTGATAGCCTGCTCTGGGTCACCCGTGCGAAACGCATCCAGAGCCAGAATTTCGAGTACCACACCCAGCGATGGTTCCTGCTCCAGAATGCGTTGCGCCAATCCGCGACTGAAATCATCCAGCACGCCTGCTGCGGCAAGATAACGCGATTGAAGCCAGTAGACCTGCACATTCAGATCGTCTCCCGCGAGTTGCGCAGTTCTACCAAACGCCTCAGCAGCCTCTGCATATTCACCCTGTTTAAGGTAAACATGACCAAGCAGGTAGAAACTTTTGTCGTCGTCTGGTGAGTTTTGCGTATGTGCGGACAGGCGTTCCGCCCACCCCTGCAGAGCAGCATCATCTGCAGCCATAGTCAGCACTTCTTCTGCACCACGGATATTCTGCAGTTCAGGCTCAGCCACCGTGAAATAAATGCCTACGGCGAACAGCGGCACAAGCAGCGCCAGCGACCATGACAGCGCCGTCTTCTGTGTGGAAATTTCCGTCTGATCGACATCACCCAACGATTCAGTTAGCAGAACGGCGCCTAGTTCATTTTCAATCTCTCCGCGTAACAGAGTGTCGTCCGTTTCACTCGGAAGTTCGTCATAACGCTGTCGGTAAACATCTTTCACCACCTCATCATGACTGACCTCCGCCACCACACCACGACGATTAAGCAGTGGCCAACACACAAATACAGCAGCCAGCAGCGCCAATAACAGACAAACAAAATAAAACACGAAATTACTCTTCTAACTCATTCTTTCAAGAGGGCGCGGACGCGTTGCCGCTGGGATTCATCCAAATCGACAACCTCTTGCTGCCGCGCTCGGCGCAACAAGCCGAACAAGACCAACGCCCCGACAATCGCCAGACCGAGTGGTACCAGCCAGATGAGCATGGTGCGGCTGTTAAATGGCGGGTTATACAGAACAAAGTCCCCATACCGCGCCTGCAGGAAATCGCGCACTTCCTGGTCACTGTATCCTTCCTGCACCACCAGGCGATGCACGGTACGCCGCAGGTCCTGAGCGATGGGCGCGTCGCTGCCTGCAATATTAGTGTTGAGGCATTTCGGACAGCGAAACTCAGCTATGAGGCCTTTATAACGCTGCTGTTGCTCGGGCGAATCGAAGCTATAGACATCAACGGGACTGACCGCCCAGGCTTGCAGGGCGGTTAAAAAGACCGTCAACAAAAGGAGACGCAACATCATCGGCCCGCGCCTATTGTCAAACTTTCAGTCTCCTGTGCGGGCATCTGATACACCCCCATCTGCGCCAGTCGTGGGGCCAGCTCATCACGCCATATGCGCTGATTTACTTCACCAACACGTTTGTAAACCACCTCTCCCTCCGCATTGAGCAGAAAGGTCTCCGGCGCGCCATAAACTCCCAGCTCTACACCAAGACCGCCGTCCTGATCCACGATGACAAATTCATAGGGATCACCGTAGTCAACCAGCCAACGTTTGGCTTTCACCGCGACATCTTTGTAGTTAACCCCGACCAGACGCACATCGGTCAACTCTGCAATACGCATCAGCTCAGCGTGCTCGGCTTTACAGGTCGGGCACCAGGTGGCCCAGACATTCACCAGTGTTGGACGACCTAACAGATCCGCTTTGCTTACACGTCGATCCGGATCGTTGAGCACGCTGGCAGAAAACTCCGGAAAAGGCTGATGCAACAGCGCCGAGGGTAATTCGTTGCGGTTATCCAGGCTGAACCCGATGTAACCAACGGACATGATCAGCAGGAAAATGCCCAGCGGGATAAACAAGCTCGCCCTGCTCATCCGGCAGACCCCGACCCTAATGCCGCTTTAATCGGCACATCGCGCCGCGTTCGAAGTTTGCGATAGCGTTTATCCATCACGGCCAGCATCCCACCCAACGCGAATAACAATGCACCCAGCCAGACCCAACGAACCATCGGTTTGTAATGCAGCCGCACCGCCCAGGCACCGCCACCCAGTGGCTCACCCAGAGAGATATAGGTGTCTGCAAACAGGCCGGCATCAATGCCGGCCTCTGTCATGATGTTACCACCGGCCAGGTAGCGGCGTTTTTCCGGCCGCAATTCAAATGTTCTGCCGCCATTGGTGATCACAAAGACCCCCTGCTGCGCGACATAGTTAGGGCCCTGAACTTCGCGCACACCGAGGAAACGAACCTCTTCAACACCCAGCGTCGTCACATCATTGGGCGCCATGCGGACATCGTCTTCCACAGACTGGGTGGCGGTAATCGCAATACCAAGCACCGAAACCGCAAAACCAATGTGTGCCATGGACATACCAACATAAGCCAGGGGCAGACTGCGTGACGTGCGCAAGCGTTTCACCACGTCAATTAAATGCGTTGCCACAATCCAAAGCGCAATAATCAATGCCGCCAGCACGCCCGCAGATTTAGGATCTGTTGTATACCACCAGACACCACCCAGCAAAGCGGAGACCGGCAGCGCTGCAGTCAGGGTCCCTTTCAGGCTTTGCCAGGGGGTACGTTTCCAGTTAAGCACCGGTACGAGGGCAACAGCCACGCCGAGCAACAACATCAACGGTACAAAAAACATGTTAAAGAACGGCACGCCAATAGAAATACGGCCGCCGGAAATAGCTTCATACCCGATTGGCGCAAGGGTGCCCCACATGACAACGGCAAGCGAGACCACCAGGATCACGTTGTTGATCAGCATGAAAAATTCACGGCTGAGAATTTTAAAGCCCACATCAGCGCGCTCTCCTGCCGCACGCAGACCGTAGAGGGTCAGCGACCCGCCAACCACTAAGGCAAGGAAAATCAGGATATACATACCTCGTTCCGGATCTACCGCAAACGCATGGACAGACGTCAATACGCCGGATCGAACAATAAACGCACCAAGCAATGACAAAGAGAATCCGGCGATTGCCAGCAGCAGGGTCCAGCTCTTGAACGTGCCACGTTTCTCTGTCACGGCAAGCGAGTGGATCAGCGCGGTAGCGGCCAGCCAGGGCATAAAGCTGGCATTCTCAACAGGGTCCCAGAACCACCAGCCACCCCAGCCTAATTCGTAGTAAGCCCACCAGCTACCCAGGGCGATGCCGACACTCAAAAAAGCCCAGGCAAAATTCGTCCAGGGCCGTGACCAGCGGGCCCAGGCTGCATCTACACGTCTTTCCAGCAACGCCGCTACAGCAAAGGAGAACGGTACCGCCAGACCCACGTAGCCGGCATACAGCAAGGGCGGATGTACAATCAGACCAAAATCCTGCAGCAGCGGGTTCAGATCTGCCCCATCCGCGGGCGTCATAGGTATCAGACGCTCAAAAGGATTTGATGTGAATAGTGCAAAACATAAGAAACCCAGATTCATCAGACTCATGGTGCCTAACACGCGACTGAAAAAGCGCACCGGATAATTGTCGCGACGCAGCGTCAGCAACAGCATCCATATGGTCATAATCAGGATCCACAGCAGGAAGGACCCTTCATGTCCACCCCAGGTGGCGCTGATTTTATAAGGCAGCGGTAACAGGCTGTTTGAGTGAGTGGCGACATAGGACACCGAGAAATCGTCGGTGGCAAAGCTGTACACCAGGGCGGCAAAGGCCACCGCGGCAAAAACGAACTGTCCAACGACCATGGACACCGTTGACTGTCGTAACAGCTGGGTGCCTGGGCCATGCGCAAACAGTCCGGCAGCAGCGGCAGCAAGCGCCAGACAGGCGGCCAGCGCCAGACTGAGTTGACCCAACTCAGCAATCATGGTGACGCCTGCGTATCTGCCTCAGCATCAGATTTGGCGCCCGATTCCGCAACCATATCCATTAATTCCGGCGGCATATAATTTTCATCGTGTTTGGCCAGCACTTCTCGCGCCATGAATTTACGCTGCTGATCCAACTCACCCTGCACAATGATGCCCTGCCCTTCACGAAACAGGTCCGGCAGGATTCCGGTGAACGCAACCACAAAGTCGGATCCCATATGATCGGTGATGGTGAACTCAACCTGCAGACTCTCGGGATCACGAGAAACAGATCCATCTTTCACCATGCCCCCTGCGCGAATGGTGCGCTCAAGCGGCGCGGTGCCATCTACCACCTGATCCGGGGGATAGAACATGTTGATGTTTTCTTCCATTGCTACCATGAGCGCTGCCGTGGTTCCGGACACGGCAACCAGCAGAAACAGGGCCAGATACAATCGACTTTTTCTTTTTGGATTCATATTTTCTCCGCGGCGTATTCTACGCTGGCGTCGGTTTCACTTTCTGCTCGATTTGTTCGATGCATGCCATCGCGATCTGCTTGCGCTGACCAGCGCAACTGTGACAGCTGTCGCTTTTTTGCTAGCGAAAGTGCCACGGTACTGCCAATCAGGATGGCCACGGTCGCACCATACGCGAGCCACACATATAACGCGTGACCGCCCATCGCGATAAATTCCGCAAAACTGTCAAATTGCATTTAGCTGCTACCTTTTGCTGTCGTTTCCGGAAGCACGAGATTGCGCACCCAGCGGGTGCCACTTTCCCGGCGCAGGATCTCCAGGCGCATGCGCGTAATGATGTTATGCCCGGCAAAACAATACATACCTAACACCATCACCAGTAGCGGCAACCACATCTCTGCCGGCATGGTAGGTTTTTCTGTGAGTGTGATAGAGGCCGGCTGATGCAGCGTGTTCCACCACTCACCGGAATATTTGAT
>CBDUMB010000138.1:0-7777 GCA_965368205.1 uncultured Pseudomonadaceae bacterium
TGCCAGCAGCGCCATGTCCGGGAGTCCCGGTACGGCTTAGTTAGCAGCGACGTCGATGGTCACGCGAGCTGTTTCAGGTACAAAGCGACCTTCTTCAATGCTTGCGCTGATCAGCTTGGCGCCGCGATGTGCGGTTTCACAGGCTACGCGGATCGTGTTGCGCTCGCCCTGTTCCCAGCGGGTAGCGTTGACGAAGTACTCGGTGGTCGCGCCATCTTTGTTGATGAGATATTCACGGCTGGTTACCAGGCCTTCACTTTCCTTTTTGGCAGCTTTGACACAATTGTTGTAGCCGCGCATTTCAGCATCGGAGCTGGTGCGCGCTTCGACGACGGCGCCATAAGCCAGGAAGGTGCTGAGAGCGGCAATAAATACTGATTTTTTCATTTTTTAGTCCTTTGGGGGTCTTGGGAGAATTTACGGGTTCAAATTGATACTGAGTGTTACCTAAGGTAACGTAACAAAGACGAATAGGGAACATAAGTAACGTAGAATGCTTATTGCAATAATTTACAGGGCGGTGGTCATGTGCCAATCCAACCCACTTTATTTGAAAGTTAAAGGGCGGTCGGTATGAACGGGCATCCTGCTTTTGATCTTGACTGGAATCTTGTGCGGACTTTTGTAGCCGTGGGGCAGGGTGGCAGCCTGGCTGCTGGCGCGCGTGCCATTGGTATCACACATCCAACTGCCGCAAGGCATATTCAACAACTCGAAGAAAGCCTCGGCATGTCGCTGTTCAGCCGGACAGCCCAGGGCCTGATGTTAAATGAGGCGGGCGTGCGTCTGGATGCTGCCGCCCGGGTCATGCACGACAGTGCGCTGGCGTTTAAATCTGCTTCTGACGGTATGCGTGAGCAGCCTCTGCAGCGCGTGACCATATCGGTAGCAGACGTGCTTGCTGAACTTCTTCCGGAAGTATTGCTTGAGGAGATGCATGACAACGCGGATCGGCCGGTGTCAGTAGACATGGTGGTGACCAATGATCTGGTCAATCTATTGCAGCGGGATGCGGATCTGGCGCTGCGAAATGTTCGACCCAGCCAACAGGAGTTGTTGTGTAAAAAGCTGGGCAGTCTGCGCATCGGCGTCTACGCCCATCAGGACTACGTGGCAAAACATGGATTGCTGCATCTGGAAGACATCAGCCAGCACCGATTTATTGACGGTCTGACCCGGGACTACCTGCGCCGCGGCGCCGCCGAGCGTGGCCTTACGATTGATGAGCGTCAAATTGTCATGCGCAGCGACTCAGTGCCGTGCAAACGTGCCGCGGTCAGGGCGGGCTGGGGTATTGCATCGTTTCCCTGCTGGATGGCCGAACAGGAACCGCAGTGGGTGTCTGTTTTAACTTCGGATGAATCGATTGATATGGATGTGTGGCTGGTCGCGCGCCCTGAGGTTCGTCAGAGTGAGCAGTTGTTCGGCTTGTTTAAGCGTTTGAGTGACAGTCTTGGTGCGCGTTTGAGTTAAGCGGGTGACCAGCCCTCTTGAGTTTCCCTGGTTGCGAGATGGCCGCCACGGATGACGGGCAGTACCCGATAGTGAACGTCTGTTGCTGGCAGACTGGTCTGTGCCTCGGATAGAAGGGATTCAACCTCGGACATGGGGATATGAATTTCGAACTGAATCCGTTTCGCACGTCCACTGACCTGTTCGGCGGGTGTCAGACCTTTATGGCAACTGCTGTGTCCACGTGTTTCGAAACTGGTGAAGCCTGAATCATGGTCACGTAGTAGCAGCCAGTCGATCATTGTCTCTTCGAGATTGCGTGGCAGGTCAAAAACCACCAGTACTTCCTCAACGTCGTCTAATCTCATTTAGTCGCCTCCGGTTCACCAAAACGTCGACAAAGAATGGGTAGGATAATGAGCGTCAATGCAGTAGCTGTGATTAGCCCTCCAATGACCACAATTGCCAGTGGTCGCTGAATTTCAGAACCCGGACCGCTGGCAAAAAGCAGCGGTACTAATCCAAAAGCGGCGATACTCGCGGTCATAAGTACCGGTCGAAGGCGTCGTTTGGCACCTTCGATGACTACCTCAGACATCGCTAGCCCTTGAGCGCGCAGTTGATTGAAATACGACACCATAACCACACCGTTTAATACGGCGATCCCCAGCAGCGCGATGAAACCTACCGAAGCCGGTACCGATAAATATTCGCCGGTCAGCGCCAGTGCAAAAATACCCCCAATCAATGCAAAAGGAATATTTGTCAGGACCAGTAACGCCTGTCGCACCGAACGGAACGTTGAAAACAGAAGCAGGAATACAAGACCAATGGACACCGGTACCACCACCGACAGGCGTGCTGCCGCCCGCTGTTGATTTTCGAATTGCCCACCCCACTCCAGGTAGTAGCCCGTGGGTAGCTCAACGTCTCGGGCAACTATTGCCTTTGCATCGTCGACAAACCCAACCAGATCGCGACCGGTGACATTGCTGCGCACGACGGTGAAACGCTGACCGCGCTCCCGTCCGACAGCCACCACGCCCTCGACACGGTGAATCTGCGCCACGGACTTCAACGGTACGCTGCTACCGTCCGCCAGAACGATAGGTAGACTCGCGAATTCGGCCGGAGAAGAGCGGACTTCGCTGCTGGCGCGAATCAGCAACGGGGTGCGCTGCACACCTTCCTGTACGATCCCCAGCGTGACCCCTTCAAATTGTGTTCGCAGCATACGTTGCAGGGCTTCGATGCTGAGCCCCAGACGGCCTGCAGCCAGTCGATCAACTCTAAGTTCGAAATAAACAATCCCTTCGTTCTGGCTGGCAAAGACGTCTTCGCTGCCGACAACTGTGCGCAGGGCTGCTGCAATTTCGATGGCTTTATCGTTAAGTATGTCGAGATCTGTACCGAACAATTTGACGGCAACATCTCCGCGCACGCCGGTCAGCATTTCTGACGTTCGCATTTCGATGGGCTGGGTGAAGCCATAGGCCACGCCCGGGAAACCATCCAGCACCGCGCGGATTGCATCAATCAGCTCCGCTTTGGTCGCCATGCGCCATTCTGATTTTGGCCGCAGGACCATGAAGACATCACTTTCGTTCAGCCCCATCGGGTCCATACCTATTTCGTCTGAGCCAACGCGTGCAACCATGTGTGTGACTTCCGGGACTGCGTTCAGAACGGCTGCCTGAATCCTCAGATCGAGATTAACCGACTCTTCCAGGGTAATGGATGGCAGCTTTTCGAGCTGCACGATGATGTCACCTTCATCCATGGTCGGCATAAATGTTTTGCCGATGAATGAATACGCGACAAGTGCAGCGATCAGTCCCAGCAGTGCGCCAGACACCATCCATCGTGCATGATCCAGACACCAGCGCAGCGCGGGTTCATACAGACTCTGCAGTTTGCGAGGCAACCAGGGTTCCTCGTGTTGTGTGTGCGCAAGTAAAAAAGATGCCAGCACTGGAATCACGGTGAAAGACAGCAGCAGCGAGCCAGCCAGTGCAAAAACGATCGCCAGTGCAACCGGGGAAAACAGTTTTCCTTCGAGTCCCTGCAGTGTCAGCAGGGGTAAAAATACAACGATAATAATACCGATGCCGGATGCTACTGGTACAGACACTTCGCGCACCGCTCGATAAATAAGGTGGAGTCGAGGCAGCCGCTGGGATTTCCGGGTATCAGCCAGCTGAGTGGTTATGTTTTCAACCACAACAACGGCGGCATCCACCAGCATGCCAATGGCAATGGCCAGGCCACCCAGACTCATCAGATTTGCAGACATGCCAAACTGCCGCATCAAGATAAAAGTGATGAGTGCGGCAAGGGGCAAAACCAAGGCAACGGTGAGTGCTGCACGCAGGTTACCCAGGAAAAGGATCAGCAGCGCAATGACCAGCACGGTTGCTTCTGCGAGAGCCTGCGCAACCGTAGTGACGGCGCGTTGTACCAGATCACCGCGATTGTAGAAAACGTTAATGCTCACGCCGACAGGCAGCGCGGAGGCGATTTCATCGAGTTTCCTGCGTACACCTTTAACAACCTCATCTGCGTTTGCGCCTCGTAGACCCAGGACCAGACCCTGTACAGCGTCAGATTGCCCGTCCTGGGTAACAGCCCCGTAGCGGGTGATTGCGCCGATTTTAACGTTTGCGACATCGCCTATAGTAATAGGGGTGGCATCAATCATCTTGACCACAATGGCGCTGACATCGCTAAGGGTCTTAATGCTGCCTTCAGAACGGATCAATAAGGTTTCTTCACCCTCCTGCAGGCGCCCGGCGCCATCGTTTCTGTTGTTCTGAGACAGTGCTGCCTCAAGCATCAGCGGATCTACACCTTTTGCGGCCATCCGGATCAGGTCGGGTATCACCTCGAAGCTGCGGACGTAGCCGCCCAGAGAGTTAACATCGGCAACGCCAGGGACAGTGCGGAGCGCTGGCCGGATTACCCAGTCGAGCAGCGTGCGACGCTCTGTCAGACTGATTTCACCATCGACGGTGAACATGAACATTTCCCCCAAGGGGGTTGTCATTGGCGCGAGGCCACCTTCGATGTCGGCCGGAAGGCTTTCCCAAACCCCGCTCAGACGTTCAGCAACCTGTTGGCGTGCCCAGTAGATATCGGTGCCTTCAGCGAAGTCCACGGTTATATCTGATAGCGCGTATTTGGCGATGGATCGCAGCATTACCTGTTGGGGAATGCCCAGCAGTTCAACCTCAATGGGTGCTGTGATGCGACTTTCCACTTCTTCGGGTGTCATGCCAGGTGCCTTCACAATAATCTTCACCTGAGTTGGCGAAACATCTGGAAATGCATCGATAGGCAATTCGCGAAACGCGCTGTAACCAATCCCTATCAGCAGTGCTGAGAACAGCAGTATCAGGACGCGTTGAGTTAAAGCGAATCCAATCAGTTGTGACATCATCAGTTGGCGTCTTGCTGGCTGGCCCAGAGACTTTTCAGCGCGGCAACACCCGCAACTGCCAGCGGCGTTTCGGCATCGATTCCCTGGGATATAAATGCGCTACCTCGGCTGATACCAGACAGGGTGACAGGCCGTGCCTCGAAACCTTTATCAGTGCGAACGAATACATAATTCGATGTGCCGCTGCGCATAATGGCATTCAAAGGCACAGACAGGAGATCTCTGTTTTCCGCCCCGGCGCGCACCTTCACGGCAATAAACTGACCGGGCATCAGATACTCTGCGCCACGGTCCACCTTCGCGCGCAGCGTTGCTGTCTGAGTTCGTCGGTCAACACTTCGGCCGATCGTCTCGATTGTTGCGCTGAGGGTGTCGTAGCTATCCGCCGTTACCGTCATGCCGGGGGTAATTGACTTCAGGTCCTCCTGGGCAATCTCAACTTCAAGCCACAAAGTACTCAGATCAACAATGCGCAAGACTGGCGCCATCGCATCAAGGTGCTCACCGATTACGGCCATTCGCTCAGTGACAACACCGGTTATTGGCGTGCGGATAAATGCAGTATCGTGCAAGCGCTGTTGGTCAGATAGCTGGCGGATGTCAGCTGCCTGCATACCACCCAGCAATAACAATTGGTGATGTTCGTTCAGCTGGGCGTTTGCCGTCCTGCTGTTTGATTCTGTTTCCTGCAGGCGACGCTCTGACACAATACCTTCTTCGAATAACAGCTTGTCGCGGTTTAAAGAAGTTGCTGTCGTATTGCGTTTGAACATGGCATCAAGATACTCACGCTGCAACCCGAGGAAGTCAGGACTCTGCAGTTCGGCGAGTATCTGGCCGCTGGATACGGTGTCGCCGACATCAGCGTGCAGACGAATTAATCGACCGGAATAAGTGCTGCCGGCGATAAGTTCGTTGCTCGGTGGCACTACAACTCGAGCGTGGGCTGTGACCGCGCTGACACTGTCTGCGTGGCTTGGCTTGTCGAGCTGGATACCCAGATTGTTAACTTCTGCGGCGCTGATAGTTAACTGTTGTGCATGGCATAAACCGGCGTTTAACATGCCTGCAAGTACAATCATCAAACCCGTTGTGCGTATCATGGCAGCGCTCCCACAGCCTGGTTATACAGAGCAGTTTGATATTTTTTATCAATCAGCAGTTGAGTTGCCTCGCGCTCAGCGCCTTGGGCGACATTTTGCAGCTTCAGCAGATCCAGTAGTTCAATTTCCCCTAATTCATGCGCGCGTCGTGCCATTTTGTAGCGACGTGTCGCCAGTTCTTTGCGTTGAGTGGCCAAAGTGAGGTTTTCTTCTGCTAACGACAGGCCGTGTGCAGCTTCGTGCAACTGCAGGTCAAGTGTTCGCGCAGTGCGATCGCGGGCTGCTTGTGCTGCTGCTACTTCCCGCGCAATGCTCGTCGTTTCAGTGCGCGCATGTGTTGCGCCGCCAAAGGGAACGGTGAGGGTCATGCCGATGCTGTTTTCAAATTCATCGCTGAAGCTTGCGCGCTCCCGTCGAGGTCCAATCAGCAGCCTTGGGCTGCCTTTAGCGCTTTTTTCAGTGAGGCGAAGTTTAGCCTGGGCCCGTTCAAGGCGGGCGTTCGCCAGTACCAGGGCAGGGTGATTTGCATCAATATTTTTAAGCGGACTGAGTGGTTCTGTAACAAATGCTGGTCGTTGACGAAGAGTTGTCAGGTTGCGGTATGTGCGTTCAGCATCGAGCATGGACGCTTCTGCATTAATATGCCGGGTTTGTGCCTCGAGCAGGGCATTGCGGGCTAAGAGCAGGTCGCTTTCCGGTATGTCGCCTAACTCGTGGCGACGTCTGACCGACTTGGTCAGCTGCGAGGAGTGTTCCAACTCAGTGCCAGCTTGGACCAAGCGATTCTGCGCTGCAGCCATAGCCCATAGCGCATGGCGCAGCTGGCCAGCGACTTCCCAGCGCAGCGCGGTGATGTGAGCATCACTTGTATCTGTCATTGAGTTGCCTAACGATTGCGTGGCGGTGCGCTCACCCCATCGCCACAGCGGTAGTTCCAGACCTGCTTCATATTCGTCCAGGCGATTATGGTCACCCCAACGATCACTTTGATAACGAAACGTTAAAGCGGGTGAGTCAGCCAGCCAGTGTCGCCCGCGCGAGCGCCAGGCCTGAGCCTCGGCGGCTTGTGCGTGGAGTTCTATTGTGGATGGGAAGCGCGCCAGGGTCTCTTCCAGTACCTGGCTCAGCGAAAGAGATTTTTCCTCACTCAAAAGATTATGCTCATGGATTGATACCGCCTCGCCTTCTGCGTGGACGGTCGGTGCTGTTATCGTCAGTAAAATGAGGAGTACAGTCAGCAACAAACCTAACACTGTCGGTAAGGCGAAGTGTGTTTGCAACGTCTCCCGCAAATGTGTCTTCATCCAGTTTCCCTTCGCCTGTAGAGGATCATGAGCAGCCATAGATATGCTGACCTGAGACTTGTCATGAAAATGTCACCAAATTCTAAATATTGTGTTTGAAGACGTTGCAGCCGTTGGAAATACGGGCCTTGAGCTGGCGCGTTGCTGAGGGTTACTGGTGGTGGTTGATCGCCTGTTGCTCGTGGAGAGTCCTCATTGACATTTCTTTTACATTTACATGACATGGCGGTGAGCCGGGGCAGGTAAGGCTGAAGACCCGGGTAATCCATTACGATCGAAAAAGAGAACTGGCATGCGCGTACTAATTGTCGAGGATCATCGAGACATTGCTGAAAATATCGGTGACTACCTGCAACCCAGAGGACATTCGCTGGATTTCGCGGCAGACGGCATCACTGGCTTGCATCTGGCGCTGACCGAAGACTATGACGTTATCGTTCTTGATCTTATGCTCCCTGCGATGGATGGCGTCACCCTATGTC
>CBDUMB010000139.1:0-7767 GCA_965368205.1 uncultured Pseudomonadaceae bacterium
AACAGGGCGTGACGCTTTATCCGGTGGATAGTGAATTTGGATACTACGTAGTGGACTTTCTTGGCGCACAGGGTAAATCCCGCGATCTGGACTATCAGGAAGGTTTTGTTGGCAATATTTTAGAAAACGGCATTCTAGCGGGTATCAAAGTCTCGAACGCTGCCACGGACACCTACAAAGTCCGGCCGCCGCTGGGTACCTGGTGCCAGGGATTGGGTGGCAACTCAGTGAAATGCGAGACTGAGCATTACACAACGATGGAACACGTCCTGAGTTGCCATGAAACTAGTCCCTACTTTTTCGCGGACCCTGAAACCGGAGAGCAAGCCGTTCTGACAACGCCTGATTCCACCTTATCCTTTGATTGCGCCAATGCACAGTTAGATGACAATACCCTGATCCTGAGTGCAGGTGCACCCGGCAGCCGCCTGACTAACGCTACGCCGTGTGAGGACATCGGTGATCCTGTTGGCTGCCAGATGTTCCCTAACGACAAGACTGACATGCAGAACAATATCGCCCTGGGAAGCGACTACTCGGTGCAACTCAAAGACGACGGCAAACCTCTGTACGGCTGGGGTGGCTTGCACAAGCGTCCCAACGATATCCGTTTATACGCAAAACTGGAGCTGCCAGCAGAATGGAAAGAACCAGGCGCAGATTTCAACGTCACCAAAGCCTTGCTCGTGGTAAACCACTGGATCACTAATAACCCCAACGATCAACTGCGCCCTGAAGATCTCGAAAACGAAGCCGCTACAGGTCGCAAGCCTTCTTATCGCGTCGAGATTGATGGCGCTACCGGCACCGAGATATGGAAATCCACTGTTTCCTGCTTCGAAGGTGATGGCGATGTCATTGACACTGAGGAAGGCGCAGCTGATCCCACGTTTCTGAACATTGGGACTGTACTGAAAAACACGCCTTTTGCGCTGGACCCAGCGGCGACTCCGGGAGACCTGCGCGAAGATCCACCTTATGCGTTCTCTGCCGATCTGAAGGAAGGTTTCACCAACGCTTTCTACACAACCACCAACCGCGATCCCTTCGAATGGTCCTACCGTCCCACAACCAACACGCCTGACGACTTCAGTTTCATCGGCTGTGCGGGTCCGGCAGATGACCCAGCGTATGCAGACACCTGTGAAGACGATCTGGATAACCCCTATGCCGCGGTGGAGAACCTCGAACTGGTATCCGGTCCGCGCTGGCGTTTAAAGCCCAACAAGTTTGGGCAGGACCTGCCTGGCCTTGAAATCCCACTTGAGGAGTGCAGCCCACCACCTTTTCAGAGCGACAATATCAAGTACGAAGTTGGCGAGCCCACCACAACAATCATCAATCTACTGGACTGGGATGAAGATGCTAATGGTCCTTCACCTTTGTCCAGCAGTAGCGGATGGGTCGATGTCAACAACAACCCGTTTGTCACCGTCAGTGACATCGTAGACGGCACGCCTATCACCACCAATGGTCTGCCGATGACTGACGACTTTGATCTGGCGGTTTATGTCAAAGGTGATCGTAAGTCAACGGCTATATATAACGCCAGATTAGTGATTGAGTACGATGGCGAGGACCCAACCGAACCCACGGATTTCGATGTGGCCATCGCCGAGCTCGACGTGCCTGCACGGGTCGTGCTACAGACCACGAATGAAGTGGAAGTAGAGATCGTAAATAACGGACCCGCATCTGCTAGCGGCACAGTCACGCTGACCGGCGTCTCCAATCGCGGAGATACTGTACAATTTTCAGCCGACTTTACTGATCTTGCTGCGGGTGAAGAGTTTGAGGCGTCCTGGGATTGGACCAGCACTGACACAAGGCCTTCAACCGTCAGGTGGACCGCTGTGGTAGATGCTCCCGGTGACACTAACGGCGTCAACAACACCGCCGCTGGTCAAACCAAAGTCCGGCGCAACTGAGCACGCTAAACGTGCTTAACCGCCAACTGGTTCATGCCGCTGCGGTTGTCACTGTGCTCGTAACACCGGGTGCAATGGCGACTGCAGCGACTGAGCCAGCAGGGCTTGAACGGAAAGCTGAACAACAGAAACACTCAGAGGTTGAGACCAGGGTACCAACTTCCGGCCCACACGCCATATTTCGCGCGGCGGCTACCGGGGATCAAACGCTACTCTTAAAGCTGATAAACGCTGGGTCAAATGCTGACCTTGAACTCAGCGACCGGCAGGGCCGTACGCCGCTGATGCTGGCGGCAGGCAACGGTCATGTTCAAACTGTGCAATGGTTACTGGACCAGGGCGCGGCACCGAACCGTCAGGATGTACAGGGCAATACCGCCTGCAACTGGGCCGCCATGCGGGGTCAGACACCCGTGGTACCCGTTCTGTACGATGCCGGTGCTGACGTCAATATTACAAACCATGACAATGTCTCGCCTTTGTTGTACGCAGTGGCCACAGACAATCAGCCGCTGGTTAAATTTCTGCTCGAGCATGGCGCGAATTCGGAGGTGGAGTCGAAAAGCAACAAGATGACGACGCTGTTGCTCGCCATTGAACAGAATAACCTCAACATGCTGGACCTGCTGCTAAGCGGAGGAACAGCAGCGAACCAGAGTAATCAAGATGGTCTTACGCCTTTCATGGCCGCACAAGCCAAAAATCAGACTGACGCCATTGCTCTGCTGCGGAAATACTACGCCCACCCACAGCCCTGAAACTCAATCTGCGTGGTTTCCTTGTGTTTATCCGTACTATCACCAATGGCAAGGCGTGTGGCGCCTTGTCAAAATAGGCTTTTCACAATCGGAGATCTATAGATGAACATAAAGATTTTAGTTGCGGCTGTGATACTCACCCTCGCTGCAACCTCCGCCGCTGCCGCAGGACCGGGTTCCAGCGCAGGCGGCAAGGTTATGCCAAAGGGCAAGTCCATGGGACATCCCACTGCGATGGAGCAAGCTGATGCGCGCGAACAGGAGCGAATTCGTGAGCGCAAAGAAGATGCTCAAGGTGACCAGACCCGTGCGGAGAAGCAGATCCAGAAGCGCGTCGAGGACGGCGAAGGTGACATGAAGCGTACGGAAGAACGCAACAGAGAACGGCAGGAACTGGCGGGTGATAATGCCTCGCAGACCGCCAAACAGATGCGAGAACGCAATGAAGAGCGCAAAGAAGTCAAAGAGCAGTATCAGGCTTCGGGAGAAAAGGTCAAAGGCAAGAAACCCTGGTGGAAATTCTGGGGTAACGATGACGCGTAAAATTGTCGCAGAAGGCGAACTCTGAAAATGAGTTCGCCTTTCAGGCTTGGCTTATGTGCGGGATTTTAAGAATGCCTACAGCTGATCCATCAGCTCCAATGCCAGCGCGACCCCGGGTGGATTCACGCCAAGATCTTTATGCAATCGAACAGCTTTACGTAGACGCGCAAGCTGGCCTCGGTCGAGCACGGGATCGTCACCACCCGCCAGGTCCAACGCGCCTTCTTCTATCAGCGCATGAACAAAATCTATTTCAATGTGACACAACTGACAGGCCTCACCCAGCGTGACATCGGCAATCACTTCGCTCTGCAGGTGTAACGTTTCAACTACGATGCGCTTCATATCGCTCTCGCTGGATTTTATTGCGGGGATTGTAATCACACGACTTGGCCAGTTCTTCGAATTGAGCAAGGCTCTTACTGTCAAGATCTGTTGGCACCATCACTTCCAGAGTCACAATCTGATTCCCTGGCTGAGGGCCAGGCAACCCTCGTTTGGGTAGACGCAGTGATCGACCTGATTGTGAGCGCGGCGGAATAACCAGATTGACCATACCGCCCAGCGTTTTCACCTCGACTTTAGCACCCAACACGGCTTCCCATGGCGTAACAGGCAGGCGCATGTGTACATCGTTACCCCGCACCTCAAATTCCGGATGCGGCACCAACCTGATTTCGACATAAAGATCGCCAGTGCGATCTCCTTGTTTGGCGCCCTGGCCTTTCAAACGGAAAGATTCACCATCGCGCAGATGCACGGGTACCTTTACCCGTAACTGCCGCTCTTCACCGGTATTAGGATGACGCACATACAGCTCAACCGGCTTGCCGTTATACAGCTCTTCAAGAGTCAGGTTCAGCGCAGCGTGGAGATTCAAGTTAGCTTGCGCTCGTGGTCCCTGTTGCCGACCCGCGCCGCCGAACATCCCGCCAAACAGATCCGCAAAGTCTTCAAACTCAAACGAGGATCCGGATTGCCGTGTATCGGCTCCAAAGGGCTGCCAACCTGGGGGGGGTTGAAAATCCTGCCCGGCCTGCCAGTTATGGCCAAGCTGGTCGTAGGCAGCACGCTTCTCTTTGTCTTTGAGCACCTCATAAGCTTCATTCAGCTGCTTGAATTTTGCTTCAGCATCCGCTTCTTTGCTGACATCCGGATGATATTTGCGCGCCAGCTTGCGGTAGGCCTTTTTAATGGCGTCCGCATCGGCATCGCGTTCCACGCCAAGGGTCTTGTAATAATCTTGGTATTCCATATAACGTCATTCTCCTCCACTAATGTATCACCTGTCGCTACGGGAAAACCCTAATCTTGCACCGCGCGACCCGGTACTGTTAGCTTGCATAAAGGATGATCGTGGGAGATCACTTCAGTGCCGCTCAGTGCAGACTCACAAAAGCAACATTTCAGCCCCACTGCAGATCTCCTGTCCAGGTGGCTGATCGGGCTGGGCATTATCATCTGGCTGTGGAGTGCTTACCTTCCCTTTGACCGCCACACCTGGCTGATCGAACAGGTGGCCACCATGCTTGGGATTGTTGTGGTCCTCTGGCTGGCAAAATCGGTACGTTTCAATGCCTACAGCAAATGGGGCTTCTTCCTGATGTTCTGTATTCACACCATCGGCACCCATTATAGCTACTCGCTGACCCCTTATAACGCCTTTACGGAGCTCATATTCGGCAGCTCCATGAATGATTGGTTTGACTGGCAGCGGAATCACTACGACCGTTTTGTGCACCTGTCATTCGGTTTGCTGATGACCCTCCCTATCAGCCAGGCGCTGGCAAAACACATGCGCAGACCCGAACGCCCGGCTTACTGGCTGACCGGCCACATCATCCTGTCTGTATCAGCGTTGTACGAACTGATGGAATGGGCAGCAGCAATCATTTTCGGCGGTGACCTCGGCGCTGCGTACCTCGGCACTCAGGGTGACATCTGGGATGCTCAGATAGACATAGCCCTGGCAGGCCTGGGCTGGATATTTGCGTGTCTTATTCAAGTTGCTGCCGGCATTATCAGGCCACCAGTACACCCCAACTGACGAAGATGTTTGTTACCATGCTGCTGCACCTCGCTAACGGACCAGTTCCCGATGAGCCTTCCTGAAATGCTTTTACGCCTTGGCACCAGCCTAGTGGCGTGGCTTGTTATTTACACACACCTGATCTGGCTCGGTACCCTGCGGATTATCGGCTGCAACTCTGATGCTGACGAGTTGTGGCGCCTGTTGTTCGGTTTTGCTCCCATCGTTTTTGGTTTCAGCTGGTTACTGTTAAATACAAAGAAGCTCCCCGAGGTACACCAGATCATTCGCTGGTTTGTGCTGCCCCTTTTTCTGCTCGTACCGCTGGCACTCATTCCCATCTGGCAAGCGCTTTCACAAACAACCCTGGGGGGAGAGGCGATTTGCTCAATCGACCCAGCTCCGTGGTGGCACGAAAGCTGGGCACCGCTGCAGATTGTCACAGTGGCCTGGATTGTTGTGATGTGCTGGCGCACGTGGCGCACCGATCCATTGAAGCCGTCATAACTTAAACAGAAGTGCATCGAAAATTTTTTGTAAAACCTGATTTTTTCATCAGATTGGGTCTCCCAAAGTGACGGAAAAACCATACAATCATTTCTCAAATAAATTCCGTGGAACGGAACTGGAGAGTCCAATGGGTATGATAAGTGAGTTTAAAGACTTTGCCATGCGTGGCAATGTTGTGGATATGGCGGTAGGTATCGTTATCGGCGGCGCGTTTGGCAAGATTGTGTCTTCGTTTGTCGCAGATGTGCTGATGCCCCCCATAGGATTGATGTTGGGCGGCGTTGACTTCAGTGATCTTGCGCTGACTCTGCAGGAAGCCGCAGGTGATACGGCGCCGGTACTGATGTCTTATGGCGTATTCATTCAGACCGTGGTTGATTTTCTGATTATCGCCTTTGCCATCTTCCTTGTTGTCAAAGCCATGAACAGCTTGAAGAAAGAGGAAGCACCAGCCGAGCCCGCACCGGAACCCGGCCCGAGTGCAGAGCAGGTCCTGCTGACTGAAATCCGCGACGCTCTACGCTCGCAGTCTTAGTCTTAAGTCTGACTGGGAGTGGCACAGCCACTCCCTTTTATGACCCTGAGGCGTTTACACGCCTGTTCAGCATAGATCGCTATGCAAAAACCTTAGCCGCTGTACCGCTGGTGGAACAGCGAGTCCCGCCTTAACACTCGTCCCGCAACACAGCCCGCACACGACACTCAAGCAAGTCAGCCCAGCAGGAAACAAGACATGAGGTTTTCATCCCGCGAGGCTATCGCAGAACAGAAAACAAATAGAAAATGGCGTCCCCTAGGGGAGTCGAACCCCTGTTGCCGGGATGAAAACCCGGAGTCCTAGGCCTCTAGACGAAGGGGACTTTGGTGAGAGGCGCGCATTCTATGAAGGTCATATGTCCCCGTCAAGCAAGATCCTCAAATGGAACTACACTTCGATCATAATTTGGAGTAAACCATGGATTTTTTGACGTCTTACCTGGCTTGGATCGCCGCGACAGCAACCACAGTTGTTCTGACCGCAGGGATTTATACCCAGCTCAAACGTCGTGAAGCGACGTTACGAGCCCGTAAAATGACCCGAGCGCTGTCGAAAACCCATACTATGTTGACCGCCATCGAACATATTCCCGACCCATTGATTAATAGAGACCTGCGCCGCGGGCTGGTGCTGCTGCTATCCCACCACATCGACGTTCTGAGTAAAACAAACCCTGATCATGCACATCTGAGCGCGATCCAGAAGCGAGTTGCGCAAATAAATCGAATACCTTCGGGCCTGAAGAACGTCAAACTGCGCAGCAAAGTCGAACGGCGCCACGCCAGTTCAGCCTTGGAAGAATTGGCTAAGCTGCTCAGAGACGCGACCATAGAGGGAGAACTGGATCGACGTGAAGGGTCGCTCGCCGAAGCCAGCGCAAAGTTCACCGGGCAACAGATTGCCGTGGAAACAGCACGGCAGTCGGCCAAAGATGCTGAAAATATCCGCGCGTACCCGCAGGCATTACATTTTGCTCAACAGGCACGACAGCTATGCCGCAATTTACCACCCATGGTGGGTGGTAAATTGATGGAAGCGGTTTCCGCTGATATCGAACGGCTGGAAAGCCGTATGGGTCGTTCGGCTAGAATTTAACGCCGACACCCACGTTATAGATAACGTCGGTTTTGCTGTTACCTGGCGCAGGCTTCGTTTCATGGTTCACATCAATACGCGCGATGGCATCAATTCGGGTATTTAGCGCATAGCGTACACCCGTTGACGAAGCAATCACTTCGCCACGATCGGAATCAGGAATGTACAGAACAGACTGTCGATGGAAAGCTTCCATGCGCTTGTCAAAGAAAAAGCGCTTGTAATCAAGACCCCAACGCAGGGCAGGATTGTTTGAAGTTACACCGCCAATATCTTCATTCACGTAGCTGACGCCGAGTTCACTTGAAAGAGCGCCGAAGCTGTCATCCCAGAACTGGTAACCCATACCAGCACCGAGCGTCACAC
>CBDUMB010000140.1:0-7747 GCA_965368205.1 uncultured Pseudomonadaceae bacterium
CATTTCTTATATAACGCAAGGTTTTCTAATCGACTCATTCTCGCCTGAAGTTCAAAACGAAGACGAGAACTGGTTCTCAGACAATTGAGAGAGATAAAAAGGCCGGCCCCGCATTCTCAGCAGGGACCGGCAAGCCGCCTGGAAAATCTGGCCTAATTCTGCAGGTTGAAGAAAATCCGCTGACGTACACCGGTTACCGGCACACTCTGACCATCCACAACCCGGGGTTTAAATTTGTAACGCGCAATTGCATCCAGCGCGGCGCGTTGAAAGCCATTGGCTGGCTGCGCGTCGATAACAATGGGAGACACGACTCGACCCAGCGTATCAACCGTAAATTCAACGAGGACCCAACCTGAAACACCCCGGGACAACATCCGCTGAGGAAACTCAGGAGGTACACGCATGATGGGAATCATGTCGCCATCCGGTTGAGCAGCAATCAGGGGACCGGTGCGGGGCGGCGCCGTGAATTGCGGTTCGAATATCTCCGTTGCACCGCCTTCAGGTTCGGGGCTGATGTGTGCTGTGGGTGGAGGAATAACCTCTGGCGGCTTTTTCACTTTTCTGTCAGGCCTGGTAACGAGCGGCTCATCCTCTCTGGGTACCAGGTCCACGGGCACGCCAGGCGAGCGCGGCAGGACTGTCACGTCACCACCTTTGATCGCTAATTCCATAATCAGAAACAGACAGAAGGTGATACCCCAGGCCAGCAGCAACGCAGGTGCATAGCGCAATGATGGTGTGTAAACATGCATACAGTTCTCCTCATGGATTTATGGACGCCTGCCGATACGAAAGAAAAATTTCTGTTCGTATCTGACGGCTTTGCTGCACCACCGGGTTCTGCAATCGCCAAACCTGTTGGCTGTTGCTTTGCGCGGCAGCACCTTGTTCCGTAACAAGCGGATACAACGAAGGCACGGTCGGTGGTGATGCAGACAGCTGATAGATCTGCGCCGAGTTGAGAGAACTAGAGTCTTTGTCCGCCAGCACGGGCTGTACCCCAGAAATCCAGACGACCAACAGGGTAATCAGTATGAGTGTCCAGAACACACCGGCGGTATCCAGTTCGAGTGCCCGATGATGACCGAAACGAGCCACTCTGGCGGTCAGGTGGTGACCGCGGATATGGGCCAGATACATTTGTTGTTGTTCCGCTGTTCTGATCGGTGAACGGTTAAGTGCAACTTCGTACAACGCATGGGCGTAGGTGTGCTGTGCACCAATGAGTTCGCTGGCAATATCATCGCAGCTTTCTTCCATCGACTGGACATACACCTGCTGCAGCTTTCTTAACCAGGGCATCCACCAGTAGCTGAGCAGCAATAATCGCAACACCAGCAACCAGCGATCGTCACCTCTGGCGATGTGCGTTAACTCGTGGGCCAAAACACTGCGACGAGTGTCGGCACTGAATGTTGGCCAGTTGTGCGGCAATACAAGCAGCGCCCCCCTTAGCGTTGTTGCGCAGGCCTGCTCACCCAGGCGCACGTCTGGTAGCGGCAGATTAGGGTAGTTAGGTAGAAGCGCTGCACGTAACTCGTCGATTTCACTGCGCAGCGCTGGGTCACAAACGCCGGGTAATGCGGCAACCCGCATGAGCTCACTGCGCACACGATACAGATGACGAGCCATCAGAAAAGCCGCAACCGACAGCCAGATGCACACCAGCAGGTTCGGTATACCCAGCTCGAGGTGAAATGGCGGCATGATGTCTACCGGCAGTTGCCACTGCAGGTCAATAGATCGCAGCAACCAGGGTAGCAGCGCCATTGACACAATCGCCGTCAACAGCAGTACGCGTCGGCTTGATGCATTTGCAGGAAATGCAACACAACACCAGATCGACAGCAGCGTCGACAACAATAACAAACGCAACACTTCACGCAGACTCAGCCATTCATGTGCCGCCAGAACGCCATGCAGCAGTTCCAGACTCATTAGCCTAACGCCCGTTCTTGTTTGTGGGTTTAAGTTTGGCTAACTGTAATTCAATGGCTTCGATGTCATCCGCCGACAGGTTACCGCCTTCATCCCCGAGCAGGTTCACAACCGCGCTGGCTCTGGAGCCGTTGAAGAATGTGTTCACCAGGCGCGTGATGGCACTGTCTTTGGCGTCTGCTTTAGGTAACAACGGGCGATAAACATAACGGGCGCCATCCGCTCGAAATTCGATGTGGCCTTTATCGATTAATTTGCGCAATAACGCTCGCACCGCAGAATAACTGGGTGAATCCGGAATCTGTTGCTGTATATCTCCCGCACTGGCTTCTTCCTGTGCGTAGAGGACATCCATGATCTGCCGTTCCCGACGGGTCAGATGTACATGCTTGCCGTGCACCATTGCTCTACCCTCCTGCCTGTGTGCCTGCTACTTTTGTAGCACTATGCTGCTTTTTTAGCACTGTCCGATCACTGAAGCAATTGCTGGGGTATATCGATTTTTACTAGTAACCTTGCCGGGCCATTGGTTTAGTTCTAATCATCCTCAACAACACGTCAAATCACGTGGTGGCGGGGTGTTTTTACACCAGCACATGGTTACACTTTCCTGTCTTGAATAAGTCTTGTTGACGAACAATTGGAGGGGACCCCAATGAAAGTCTTTTACCGCACCAGCGTGCTTGCGGCCGCTTTGTTATGGCTGACAGCCTGCTCAGAACCCGCAACCACTGATACAACCGCAGCTACCGAAACACCTGCAGCAGAGGCCGTCTCTGCGACAGGTAACCTTGTCACCAGCCGCAGTGCTGAGATACAGCAGGCAACGGCGAGCATTGATGAAGCGCGCATTGTCAAAGCAGATTCGTCCAACTGGTTATCTACCGGTCGGACCTATGACGAGCAGCGCCACAGCCCGTTGTCGCAGATTAATAAAGAAACTGTCGACGACCTGGGTCTCGCCTGGTTCTGGGATACCGGCACAAAAAGAGGCCTGGAAGCCACACCCATTGTCGTAGACGGGGTAATGTTCACCAGCGGCACCTGGTCGGTTGTCTGGGCTCATGACGCCAAAACCGGCGAATTACTCTGGGAATACGATCCGGAAGTACCTAGAGCCTGGGCACGTTATGCCTGTTGCGACGTTGTGAATCGCGGTGTTGCAGCCTGGAAAGGCAAAATCTATGTGGGCACCCTTGATGGACGCCTGGTGGCACTGGACGCCGGCACCGGCGTGCCTGTCTGGGATGTCAAAACCATTCTACCCAATCGGCCTTACACCATTACCGGCACACCACGCATTGTCAAAGATAAGGTCATCATTGGTAATGGCGGCGCGGAATATGGCGTGCGTGGCTATGTCACCGCCTATGACGCAGAAACCGGTGAGCAGGACTGGCGCTTCTATACCGTACCCGGCAACCCGGAAGACGGCTTTGAAACCGAAGATATGGAAATGGCTGCCGCCACCTGGCGCGGTGGTAAATGGTGGGAAGTTGGTGGTGGTGGCACCGCCTGGGATGCCATGGCTTACGATCCGGAGCTGAACCTGCTCTACATCGGCACCGGCAACGGCGCGCCCTGGAACCGTTACATCCGCAGCCCTGGCGGCGGCGACAACCTGTTCATCTCCTCTATTGTTGCCCTTAACCCGGACACCGGTCTGCGTGAATGGCACTACCAGACAACCCCGGGAGACACCTGGGATTACACGGCAACACAGCACATGATCCTGGCGGACATCGAGATCCAGGGTGAAGCGCGTAAAGTCATCATGCAGGCGCCTAAAAACGGCTTCTTTTATGTACTGGACAGAACCAACGGTGAGTTTATCTCCGCTGAAGCCTACGTACCGATTACCTGGGCTACCCATGTCGACCAGGAAACCGGGCGTCCGGTGGAAAATCCCGAAGCACACTATGCAAATGAAAAGAAACGCATTCAGCCTGGACCGTTAGGCGGCCACAACTGGCATCCAATGACCTACCATCCAGGCACAGGACTGGTCTATATCCCAGCCCTGGATCTGCGCTTCGATTACGCACAGGACAATGCCTTCCGTCATTCACCCGAAGACTGGAACCTGGGTGTCGACTTCCGTGAGCAGGCACCACCAGCCAGCGCTGAAGAGAACATTGATAACCTGCAGGCCATCAAAGGCTTCTTAACCGCGTGGGACCCGGTCACGCAACGTGAAGTGTGGCGCGTACAACACGCAACGGCATGGAATGGTGGTCTTCTGTCGACGGCAGGTGATCTGATTTTCCAGGGTCGTGCAGACGGTCAGTTTGCCGCTTACACCGCTGATACCGGTGAGCTGGTATGGGAAAGCCCCGTACACGTTGGGATTATTGCAGCACCGGTGAGTTACAGCATCGACGGCGAGCAGTACATTACCGTTGTTGCGGGCTGGGGCGGCGCTTACGGGCTGGCTTCAGGTGCACCGCGCCATCGCAACAACGTACTCAGCGAAGGTCGTATTCTGACTTACAAGCTGGGTGGCAAAGCTGAATTACCCACACCCGAAGTCACCTACCTCGCGGTACCCACGCCACCGGCAATGGATTACACGGCGGAACAACAGCGGCATGGACAGGACCTGTTCCACCAGTACTGTGCCGTTTGCCATGGTCCAGGAGTTGGCACCGCAGGACCGGTCGCTAACCTCATGTATGCCGAGCAGGAGACTCACAGCATTTGGGATGCCATTGTGGTTGGCGGTGCTTATGCTGAAAAAGGCATGCCCAGCTTCAATCACGCACTCACAGCTTCCGATGCACAGGACATTCGCGCGTACGTCATTGAACGTGCAAAAGCGGTGATCGCATTCTGTGAATCGTCGTTCCGGGAAGAGTATCCCGAGTTATTAGATACGGCCTGTGAAGTACCCCAGGTTGGGGACGCGGGCGCTATCGCCGGCGGTGGTCAATAGACTACCGCCTGGGGTTTGTTCTACTGAACAGGTGGCCGCGCTCGTGCGGCCACTTCTACCGCGATCGGCAGATGGTCGGATACGCGACAATTCAACACCTGATAGTCTTTAATCACCAGATTATCTGATACCAGCACATGATCCAGCGCCAGCGACGGTTCCCAGGCCGGATAGGTAGGGCCCACTGTCTCTGCAGGCTGCAGATTAAGGCGCTTCAGCGGCGAATCTTCCAGCAATGTACTGACCGGTGTGTTCATGTCACCCATGACAATGACCTGCCGCTCATGAGCCACCTGTTCTGCAACATAAGCCAGTTGTCGATCACGCGACTGTTTGCCCAGCGACAGGTGCAGCATGACCACCACAATTTCGTCACCGGCATAAGGCAGGCGCATAAATACGGCGCCACGACCCGGGATGAACCCCGGTAGTTTGTGGTCTTCCAGACCAATGGGTTCTATACGGGACAGTAAACCATTGCCATGCTGTGCAATTGGACCCAGGTCGCGATTGAGCTGTGCGTACCAGTAAGGGAAACCTGCCACCTGAGACAGATATTCCACCTGGTTCACAAAACCACTGCGAATACTGCCGCCATCGATTTCCTGCAGGCTAACCAGGTCGTAACCGGTGACCAGATCAGCGATACGGCTGAGGTTTTTGCCTCGGCTCACGTGCGGCAGCACGTGTTTCCAGCCTTTGGTGAAATACTGGCGGTAGGCGGATGTTCTAATGCCCACCTGAATATTAAATGAGAGCAATTTCAGCGGCGCGACGGCGTCTGTACTCAGCGGTTCATTTTGTAATTGTTGTGCCAATGGCTGATTGGCAACAGGGTCAACAACACACGAGCGTTCGGCTCGCCTGGCCCATGACATCATTTGAGGCTCCCATCCTGGAAGCTTCACTTTAGGCTGGCCTTTGTCTCGGGTCTGCGTACTACCTGGCATTTTTAAACGATCCTGATTGGCGACGAGGCTCTTTCAGTTGAATAGTTAGTTGGATTGTTCAAGCTTCACAAGGTAGTCGACGACTTCCAGCATCTTGGTATTACTACCTGCCATACGGCCATCGATCAGATATTTACCGTTCACAACCAGGCTCGGCACGCCGGTTACGCGATAGGCGCGGCCTTTGGCTTTCGCCTGCTGTACACGACTGCGCACTGAGAACGAGTTGTAAGCGGTATTAAAATCTTCTTCACTGACACCAGCTGAAGACTCAAACAGGTCCACCAACAGCGGCACCCGACGCAGATCCTGGTTTTTAACGTGAATACCTTCAAACATCGGCATATGCACCTGCTCAGTCACGCCGAGACTTTCGGCAGCATAAAAGCTTTGCGCCAGCAATTCCCAGTCAGCGCTGAAAACAGCCGGTAGACGGAAAAAATCGACATTTTCGTCCTGACGTTCTTTCCAGGACTCAATCATGGGGTCAAAGTTGAAACAATGGACACAAGCGTAAGAAAACACCTCTACCACTTCGACTTTGCTGGCATCACGTGTTTCAACGGTTACCGGCAGCACTTCATAGTGGGTGCCTTCTATAAATTCGGCGGCACGCACAGACGTGCTGAAAGACAGTGCAACCAGCACACACAATGACGTCACCACAATACCGGCAAATCGAGACATAACCCTTTTCCTTTATTTCTTTTCAAGCGTCGTTTTTTACCCTGAACCTGTCAGGTGCAGACGCTTCGCATTTTACCGGGCAAGTATAGCTGGGCTTTATGAACCCAGGCTTAATCTAAGCCCGTAAAAATGCGTACTAGTTCAGACCCTGGATGTAATCTGCAACCAGAGCCATCTCGGTATCCGTCAGGCCTTCGGCAACGCCGCGCATCATGCCGCCCCAGGCTTCGTCTGTAGCACGCACTTTTTCGCGGTAAGCGGTGAGCTGAGCAATCGTGTATGCCGCTGGTTGACCGTTGATACGCGGGAAACCTGCCTGAGTATTGCCATTGCCATTGGGGCTATGACAGGCTGCACAGGCGGCGACGCCTTTGTCTGCGATACCACCTTTGTAGATCTTTTCACCCATAGCTAAGGCTTCGTCTGTGCCGCTGGCCTGGCCACCCTTGGCTGGCAGACTCGCATAATACGCAGCCAGATCGGCCAGATCCTGCTCAGACTTGCCGTTTAACTGTCCTGCCATTAACGCGATATTGCGCGTGTTGTCCTGAATCATCTTCAGCTGTGCAAGCGTATATTTTTCGTTCTGACCGGCAAGCTTTGGATAATCCGGTGCCAGCGGGGTAGCACCGTCCTGACCATGACAAGCGGCACAGGCAGCGGCCTGACGTTCGCCTGCGGCAGGATCACCCGCAGCAAAAGCCGACGTGGCCGTTGCTAGAGCGACTATGAAAACCGTTGTTAATTTGGTGAACCCACTAAGCATGTTCATGCACTTCAACCCATCTGATCCGAGAATTTGTATTACCCTGCTGTTCATTCGGAAGCCTGAATAAACCAGACTCGCAGCACAGGGCCTTTATCGCCCACGCCGACAAGCCGACGGGCTCGTATGAATGATAGACTGCCAGCCCAATCGATACGAAACTGGCGCCAAAACGGCAGGGCGCGCGGATTATATAACAACATGAACCAAAAAGTGCCCCTTCAGGAGCGTCTCGACGCAACCTTTTTAACCAGCGCGCCCGACTTGAAACACTGCCCTCGTGATGGGGTACCAGAAGTGGCGTTTGCCGGGCGTTCCAACGCCGGTAAATCCTCGGTATTGAACACCATCACCGGTAACAGGCGTATGGCCAAGGTGTCCAAAACGCCCGGACGCACCCAATTACTGAATCTGTTTGACCTCGCCAGCGGTGGACGACTGGTCGACCTGCCTGGCTATGGCTATGCC
>CBDUMB010000141.1:0-7721 GCA_965368205.1 uncultured Pseudomonadaceae bacterium
CAGCTTCCAGATTACTTTCAATCATCACGCCAGTGATGGCTTTATTGCCGCCGCCACGCTGATCCTGCACGCTGTGCAGAACGTTTTTCTGCTGCTGGTGATCTTTGTTCGAATTAGCATGTGAACAGTCAATCATGATAGAGGCGGGCAGGCCGAGGCTTGCCAGCTTTTCCTGCGCCTGGGAAACGCTTGCGGCGTCATAGTTCGGCCCGTTTGAGCCTCCGCGCAGAACGATATGCGCATGTTCGTTACCCCGGGTGTGGATAACACTCACCTGGCCGGACGGACTGATGCCTAAGAATCGGTGCGGACTGACCGCCGATTGTAAGGCGTTGATGGCAACGCCAAGGGATCCGTCGGTGCCATTTTTGAACCCGACGGCACAACTCAACCCCGACGCCATTTCCCGGTGAGTTTGTGATTCCGTGGTACGCGCGCCGATAGCCGACCAGGAAATAAGATCCTGCAGATATTGTGGTGTGATTGGGTCCAGGGCTTCGGTGGCAATGGGCAGACCCATCGCCGAAATATCCAGAAGCAACTGCCGTGCAATCTCCAATCCTTCTGACACGCAGAAACTGTCGTCAAGATGGGGGTCATTGATCAGACCTTTCCAGCCCACAGTACTGCGAGGCTTCTCGAAGTAAGCCCGCATAACCAGAAACAGATGATCGCTTACTTCATCCTGCAGCTTTCGCAAGCGGCCCGCATATTCCAGCGCGGCTTTTGGGTCATGGATGGAGCAGGGGCCAACAACCACCAGCAGGCGCTCGTCTCTACCGGCAACAATATCCCGGACCGTCTGACGATAGGTATTTACCGCCGCTGATATTTCTTCAGTTACCGGCAATTTTGCCTTCAGGTCTTCCGGCGTGATCAGCACCTCGTGTTTCTCCACATTCAAATTTTCTAACTGCATGTTCCTCTCCAAAAAATGCCGCCTCCTAAACTGCTGAAGGGAGGCATAAAAAAACCCCGAGAGGCCAGCTGCCTGTCGGGGTTCCCGTAGAAGGCAGCTACCTGCCTCCCGATAATATCTGTGAAGGCTGGGTTACTCGTAAAAGTAGGTAAAAAAGCCTTGCCATGAGAAATCAGCACCCAGCACAGCCTGCATCTGCGTGCGAAGCGCGACAGCGGAAACAGTCTCTATGTTCAAGTGTGATTTCATGGAACGGGATATTAACGCGGCAAAATAGAATTGCAACGACTTAATCGATCTGGATTTCTTCAAAGCGGGACAGTGCTGTGAAGTACAGGGCGGTTCGCACGGTTATCGGCTCCAGAGCCGTCAGTAAAATTTTGTAGCGTTTAAGTTGGGGCCGATAGCGATTAACTTCTAAACGAACAAAGGCATCAACTGTCTCACCATGCCTGGGTGAACCGGTTTTATAGTCAATAACCCACCGTTGCTGAGCGTCAATAAAGCTTCGATCAAGAACCGCATTAACCAGCTGGTTGTTCACAACACCTGACAATGACCATTCGTTTTGAGCCGCTTGATGTGGATGCAGGATCCATCGACCTGATTCATCCTGCAGGGCATCCATGATCTGTATCACCGCTTGTTCAATCAGCGCGTCATGCAGCACAGGCGGTGCTTTCAGCGCCGGTAACCACCTCTGCAGCCTCGCGGTCAATTCAGCAGAGCTTACAGACTCCCTGGAGGTATCCGACCCAGAGATCAGGCGGAACTCTGCCAGCCATTGCAGGGCTCTGTGTACCAGCAGCCCAAGCATCACTTCAAATCGCTCACTAATACTGTCAGATGCAACTGCAGTGGTTTCATCAAGATCGACAATTTCGATTGCAGATGAACCCCAGGGTTGTAATTCCGCAGCAGGTGCCTGCCATCGATACGCAGACGGTAAACGTTTTAGCCGGCCGTCCAATGCTGGTGCTGCGGCGACTGAATTTATCGGAGAGTCTGACTGGCGCTCAGAAAGGGTGTCGTTTTCTGCCGCCACCCAACGCGTCGCATAGGGCGCAACCCACTTAGCCAGGCCAGCGGGATTTTTACCTTCTTCACAGGTAAATGTGGTGACAAGAGATTTCACGGCTCTGGTACACGCCACATAAAGCATGCGCTTTTCTTCATTACTGGCACGAGCGCGCTCTTCAAACTTGAGCCATTCATGCACCGGGTCGCCGTTAACACCCATGAGTAAACCGGTAGCACCCGCTCGCCATAAAAGTAATTGCGGGTCATCCGCTCGCGTCCGGCTATCAAGATAAGGCAGCAGAACATGATCGAACTCAAGGCCTTTGGCGCGGTGGATAGTCATGACCTGAACCTGAGCGTTCTGATCCGAAGCTGCAAACAGAGCACCCAATGCCGACTCCAGCAAGCTGTTGTCGTAAGCAGACATTCCCAGATCATCAACCAGATCAAACCAGGCCAAAGCATCTTCCAAATCAGCGCGCGCGTAGGCGTCAACCCCACCGCAACGTAACCAGAAACCTTCCAGCAACTCTCGTAAAGGTATTTCGTACCTGCGCTGTCCCGCCCAGGCAATCGCTTCCAACAGGCGTGAAAGGCAGGGTATTGTTTCTAGCAGAGAGGTAAGTTGGGTGGCCACATCCAGTTTTACATCCAGCCTGGCTAACTGATCGAGTGTTAAGCCAAACAGAGGACTGCGCAGCACCGCGTACCACGCCAGGTGATGAGCAGGATTAAACAGGATCTGATGCAGGTTCATCAGATCGCGAACAACGCCTCGCTTAGCGAGCAGATCCATATCGTTAGCCTGCACAGATATACCCGCATCTGCCAGTTGCTTCAGCAAAGGCACCACATGATTTCTTGCCCGGCACAGAATGGCAATTGAACCTTCAGGATCATGATCTAAACGCTTCTGTATAGCCTCCAGCAGAAAGCGAGTTTCGTCCTGACTGTCATTAAAAATAAGACTATCGATTGGTTTCAGCGGGGCAATCGACTGATCATCCAGCATGGCTACCGCAGGACTGAATGGCACTTCACCCAACGACGCGACGCGCCCGCCTGAAAAAACGCTACTGAACAACTCATTACACCACTCAACAACTGGGGGTGCAGAGCGAAAATTAGACTTTAACTGACGATGAATCAGGGGGGTGTCAGCAACCCCCACGGCAATACTGTCATTAAAGATAGAGACGTCAGCATCCCTGAACCTGTAAATAGATTGCATCGGGTCACCGACCGCAAAAAACGTTTTACCGTCGCCAGGCTGCCACCCTTCAATCAACATGGAGAAAAATTCGAACTGAGCTCGTGAAGTATCCTGGTATTCATCTACCAACAGATGGCAGATCTGATAGTCCAGGTACAGAGCGAGGTCGGTCGGTCCCTGTTCATCCCGCAGCGCCGCTTTGGCTGCAAGCAGAATACCAGTGAAATCAATCTGCGTAGTTTCCCGAAACACGGCCTCTAACTCAAAAACCGCCAGCGACACCCCAACACAACACAAATGCAGATTAGTTAACATCGCCTGCTCGGCGGGCGAAATGGCTTCGGGATCAAACGCTTTGGGTAACTTGGTGAAGGCAACGATCAATGGCCCCAGACCACGAAGATCCAACTCCTCCAGCCAGATTCTGGTGCTTTTCTTCAGGCTTGCATCAGTAATATCTTCTTTGACCGTCAACCGTTTTCTCAATTCGTCTTTAGCGGTCAGCAGCCTTGGCAACAGCGCATCGCGGACGTCCTCAAGACCCCAGACGTCTGCAAGTTGTTGCAACATTGCTTCGTCAGCGGCAGTGAACTCGGCTTCAAGCTGATCTGACAACGCCTGACGTATATGTTGTATCGCCTGAGCAACCAGCTGCGCCGTCTGTGCCTGGCCCCGAGCTGTGGCCACCGCCCTGACCGGTTCAAGCCATTGGTCACGCCGCGCTAACATGAAGCTCAGCAATCGAATCGCTCTGTTAATGTCGTTGTCTAAGAACCCTAGAAATTGTGCTACCAACGGATTCGTCTGATCTTCGCTGTAGAGGCGATTGAATAACCGGAGCGCAGCACTGGCGTAATTGGGCTGTGCACGTTCCACTATTGCCAGACCCGACGCCTGCGACAGTGATGGCACCTGACTGGCGACGTCCAGGGCAAAACTATCAATAGTTTGGATTTTCAACACATTGGGGTTGGTAAAGATCTGCCACCCCAGTTCGCGATCGCGCGCAAGCACCGCAGCTGCTAGAGGGGTATCTTCAGCCAACATTTTCAAAACGCGGTGGCGCATTTCCGCAGCAGCCTTTTTGGTGAACGTGATTGCCAGAATTTCTTCCGGCCGCGCAACCTGGGTCAACAGCGCAACGTACCTTGATGCCAGCAGTGTTGTCTTACCAGAGCCCGCTGGCGCCTGAACAATAAAGGATTGCCCAGGTGCCAGCACATGCTCACGCACGTCCGCATCCGGGATCGTTTTCTGCTCAGGGCTCAAGTTGATCTTCTATACGGCATAAATCCGCAAGATGGCAGTATCGACAGGCGCCTGTCACCGGTTCAACCTCAGCGTAGCCGGCAGCAAATTCTTCAGCCAGCTGACCCAGATCGTCCTGCCAGCGCTGACGATGGAGACGCCAGCTGTCCGCCTGCTGCAATTGCTTGGAGTATTGTGCGCCTTGTATACGACCAGTCTCATCAGCAACCCCCAGTAAACGTGCCTGGTCTCTGATCTCAGCAAAATAAACACCAACAATTTCCGCATCTATGAGGCTGTATGCAGGCAACTGCGGGTCACGTGTCGGACTACTTGTGATGCCACTCAAGTTAACCTGGCCAGTCTTGTAATCAATAACAACCAGCCCGCCATCGATGCGATCGACGCGATCTACACGGATGGAAAACTGATAGTTGTGTAACTTCAGTACAAACGTTTCCTCCAGGTAAATTGCGGCAAACGGTGCCCTGGCTGCTTCCAGTTTCAACCACCGCAGAATGAGGGTGGTCAGGCGCTCAATTTCCTGCTCAACGAACAGGACAGGCAGTGGGCGCGGGTAGGATTCTAACGTCTGCTGACAGGCGCGGCGGATATCAGCAGGCGACAGTGTAGCCAGCTGATCTTGCGTAGAGTGCCGACGCACCAGATCGAACAGCGTATCGTGTAAGAGATTGCCGCGGGTCAAGGCGTCCGGAAAACTGCTGACTTCATTGGGTTGAGTTAAACCGAGCTGGTACTGGGCAAAGGCTTTGAAAGGGCAGGTGGCCTGGGTCCGCAACAGGCCGGTCCCACCCTTAACTTCGCCCTCAGCGATTGCTGGCCCGCGAACATCAATAAAGCTTTCTAAAACAACCTCGGTATCTGCAGCCCGTTGAAATGGGTTGGCCGCAATGACTGGCGCCGCAGCCATTTCTGGAAAGTCGTTGATAAGAGGGCTGGGCAACTGATCATGTTGCTGTGTCTGGGCGCTGAAACTCAGTACCAGCTTACCTGCATGGGTACGCCAGTGTGTGAGTCGGCGCTGCGCAAATGCTAATTCATCAGCCTGGCTTGCTCGCGGCACACCAGCAGCCTGAGCCACCCGCCTGGGAATAAAAGGGTGTGCCACATTTTTTACCGGAAAGCTGTTTTCGTCCAGACCACAGACCCATAAATGGGAGAAGCTTAAACCGGTAGTTTCCAGTTCGCCGAGCACCAGGATGTCCGCGTGGGGCCTTTCCGGCGCAAAAACCTGGGATCCAAGTGATGCGCTTAACAGACTTAACATCTGTGTAAACGTCATCTCCTGTGCAAGGCTATCCAGAGTGTATTGATTAAAAGCCTCTTCGAGACTTTGATAAGCCTGGAAACTTGTCGAACCAAGGGTATTCAACTGTGGCCATCCACATGCCGTCAGCAAGGCGCGGCATTGCACCAACCAATACCCGAAAGTGTGCAGACCTGATATATCCAGACGAACGTCCTGCTCAGGCAGGATTCGCTGCAGAACATCCGTCAGTGAAACAGAAAGATGCCAGTGTCCGGGCCAATTGATGGCTAACTCAGTCAGCCCGGACAGACCAAAAAACTGCGAACTGCCAAGCTCTGCACAAACTTCAGGACTGAACCCATCTCTGCAGGCATGCAACAATTGACTGGCGTGACGCCATAGAGGCTGATCGGATAACGCAAGACCGGCGGACAGATCAAACGTCTGAGTTAAGCTGCCCTGCTGAGGGTCAAGGATTGCCGCCACCTGACGTTGCACTCGAGCATAGTTCTGCGCAAGATTCGGAACGACGATGCCAACCGTAGCCGTGGGGTCATTTGTTTTGACGCTAAGGGCCCAGCTCGCCGCAGCCGCTAATTCATCATTAAGATTTTCATAAGAGGTGACCTCTGGCAAACAGCCGGGTGCCTTTTCCAAGCCCGACGCCTGCGACTCATCAAAGTTCAAAGCGGGCCACAATTGCGACACCTCGATGCCACTGTTACACACCTGTACCGCAAGCTCCCGCGCGATAAAATCAAAATAGCGGCGTTCAACCGCTGTCAACTGCTCAAAATCCAGCAGTAATAGAGGCTGCCGAGGCAAAACACGATGGGTACACAGATAATCCCCCAGAGTTTCAGGCAGCACCTTATCGTCGGGTAAGGCCTGCTGTACTGCATGAAACCATTGCCGGAACAGTTCTCCCTGAACCGTCGAAAAAGCTGCACCCTGTAGATCAATATCGAAGCGATGGATAAGCTGCCAGGCGCTACAGAACGCATCCACCTGATTCAGGCTGGGTAACGGCGCGCTTAAGAACGCAGCCTCGCGCAGCGCATGAACACTGAGTAGCTTTACAACCGTGCCATCTGTTTGATCAACGTGATCGCTTAACTGCTGCATGAGAAAACGCTGCAGACTCATACAGGTCAAACCGACCCAGGCAAGCTTACCCTGTTGCATCTGATAATGATCAAACGCCAGCTTGAATTCACGCGCGAGCCGTTCGTTAGGCGTGATCACCGTATGACGCGTCGCCAGATCAGCAAGGGTGGGTGAAATATGTACAAAAGACTTCGACACCGCGGGATTGTAGCCTAACTCCACCGTGCTGAGCTAAACTCGCGCGCCCCGCAACCCTAAAGAAGAGTCTCACCTGTGAAAGAAACGTTGAATAAACGGCGCGTCAGCTTTGTCAGCCTCGGCTGTCCGAAAGCGCTGGTGGACTCAGAGCAGATCATCACCGAGCTCCTGGATAACGGCTGCGACATCGTTGCAGCAGAGGAACCTTCAGAAGTCACCGTGATTAACACCTGCGGTTTTATCGACACAGCAAAAGCGGAAAGCTTCGCCACCATCGAGCAGGCTCTGACAGAACAGCGGGAGGTGATTGTAACGGGCTGCCTTGGTGCCCAGCGTGATGAGTTGCTGGAACGTTTTCCCCAGCTCAAATTTGTCTCGGGTCCTGCGGACGTCGCACCTGTTATCGCTGCCGTGGAACATTTTGTGCCTGCCAAACGGCAGGCAAAGCCGTCACCGCGGGAAGTACGTGAACGTTTGACCCCGGCTCATTATGCCTACCTTAAAATTTCTGAAGGCTGTAATCACACGTGCAGCTTCTGCATCATTCCGGATATGCGCGGTAAGCTGCGCTCCAGACCCATCGACAGCGTTCTGCATGAGGCAAACGCACTGGTGGCCCAGGGGACTAAAGAGCTGTTGGTGGTTGCTCAGGATCTGAGCGCGTATGGTGTTGACCTGAAATATGCCAGTGCTGACGTTGATGGCGAAGTACTGCAGGCGAAGCTCGATGTGTTGTGTGATGCCCT
>CBDUMB010000142.1:0-7690 GCA_965368205.1 uncultured Pseudomonadaceae bacterium
TAGAACGAATTAAAGAAAAGAGGCAGAGCATGAGCAGCGGTCGTATCGTACAAATCATTGGGGCGGTCATCGACGTTGAGTTCGAACGCGGCCATGTACCGAAGGTATATGACGCGTTAACCGTCAATAACGTTGGTTTGACCTTGGAAGTGCAGCAGCAGTTAGGTGACGGCATTGTCCGCACCATCGCCATGGGTGTATCAGATGGCCTGTCTCGTGGCCTGGAAGTGGAAAACACCGGCGCGCCGATTTCTGTTCCTGTTGGTGAGGAAACCTTAGGCCGCATCGTCGACGTGTTGGGTAACCCGATTGATGAAAAAGGCCCGATTAATGCGGTCCAGCATATGCCTATTCACCGCAAAGCGCCTAAGTATGAAGATCAGGTGGGTGGTAACGAGATCCTGGAAACGGGTATTAAAGTTATCGACCTGATTTGTCCCTTTGCCCGTGGCGGTAAAGTGGGTTTGTTTGGTGGTGCGGGTGTTGGTAAAACCGTCACCATGCTTGAACTCATTCGTAATATCGCGATTGAACACTCTGGGTTGTCGGTATTTGCCGGCGTTGGTGAACGGACACGTGAAGGCAACGACTTCTACTACGAGATGGAAGAAGCCGAGGTTCTCGATAAAATTTCTCTGGTTTTCGGGCAGATGAACGAACCTCCGGGTAACCGCCTTCGAGTCGCGCTGACCGGTCTGACCATGGCAGAAAAGTTCCGCGATGATGGCCGTGATGTACTGCTGTTTATCGATAACATTTATCGTTACACCCTGGCAGGCACGGAAGTGTCCGCTCTGCTTGGGCGTATGCCTTCTGCGGTAGGTTATCAGCCTAACCTGGCTGAAGAGATGGGTGTTCTGCAGGAACGCATTACCACCACAAAAGAAGGTTCTATTACGTCTATCCAGGCAGTTTATGTACCCGCCGATGACCTGACTGACCCCTCTCCTGCAACAACGTTTGCTCACCTTGACTCAACCGTGACGTTGTCTCGAGCCATTACCGACCTGGGTATTTACCCTGCGGTAGACCCGCTTGACTCTTCAAGCCGTCAGCTGGATCCCTTGATTGTCGGTGAAGAACACTATGGCGTAGCGCAGGAAGTCCAGCAGGTGTTGCAGCGTTACCAGGAACTGCGAGACATCATCGCGATTCTGGGTATGGACGAATTATCTGAAGACGATAAAAACCTGGTGTATCGTGCGCGTAAAATTCAGAAGTTCTTTTCACAGCCTTTCTTTGTGGCAGAACAGTTCACCGGTAACTCCGGTAAGTTTGTCTCCAGCGAAGAAACTGTACGCAGTTTTAAAGCGATCCTTGAAGGTGAATACGATCACCTGCCGGAAGATGCCTTCTACATGGTAGGTGGCCTGGAAGACGTGATCGAAAAGGCCAAAACTCTCTAGGTCTGCAGGGCTTAGTCGCGAGGAATAAATTATGTCCACCATGCATTGTGAAATTGTGAGCGCCGAACGGCAGCTCTTTTCAGGCACCATCACCAAGCTCAGCGCGGTGGGCACAATTGGTGGTCTGGGTATTTACCCGGGCCACGCGCCTTTGCTCACTGGTATTCAGCCGGGTCCGGTGACTTTGTCCATGGAAGATGGAGAGGAAGAGGTATTCTTTGCATCCGGTGGCTATCTTGAAATCCAGCCGGGTGTGATTACGGTATTGGCAGATACCGCCGTGCGTGCAGACGATATCGATGAAGCTCAGGCGAAAGAGGCGCGCGAACATGCCGAGAAGGCTTTTGCGGATCGTTCTGCTGATTTCGACTTTTCCGCTGCAGCGGCCATGCTGGCAGAAGCCATGGCACAGCAGCGTACCCTCGAAGAACTGCGTAAGCTGCGCCGCTAGAAACATTTCATTACAAAAGGGGGTGAGTTCATCACCCCTTTTTTATGCCTATCTCCCTATAATCTAAGCTTACCTGTCCGGACAAAGGTCCCGTTTAACCATGAATACAGATGTTGTCGTATTGGCTGCCGGCAAAGGTACGCGCATGCGTTCGCAGCGCGCCAAAGTCCTGCATCAGCTGGCGGGTAAAAGCCTGCTGCAACATGTGCTGGATACTGCGCAGAGTGTAAATCCGCGAGAAATAGCGGTCGTTATTGGCCACCAGGCTGAGCAGGTGCAAGCGTCAATCGCCCCGGGGCCGAAGTGGGTCCTGCAGGATGAGCAGCGCGGCACCGGTCATGCTGTGCAACTGGGTCTATCGGCTTTAGCCAGTGAAGGTGTGGTGCTGGTGTTGTATGGGGATGTGCCCCTGGTGACGGAAGACACTCTAATTCGAACAGTAGAGGCAGCTAAAACAGGTTCTGTAGCGCTAGTGACCGCTCACTTCGAAGATGCTGCGCAGCTCGGAAGAATCGTCCGGGGCGGCGACGGCAACATCCGCCGTATTGTTGAATTTAAAGACGCCAGTGACGCTGAACGGGACATAAAAGAAATTAACTCGGGCATTCTGGCTGCTCCTGCAACTTTACTTGCACCATGGCTGGCGAGCCTGCAGCCTGATAACGCTCAAGGGGAGCTGTATCTCACCGATGTGATTGCCATGGCTGTGGCAGACGGTATTACTGTCACAGGAATAGACGCACACACACCCATCGAAGTGGCGGGCATCAATGATCGCGCCCAGTTGGCTGCGTTAGAAAGAGTCTATCAGCACAATCAGGCAGATCAGCTCATGGCACAGGGCGTCAGCCTGGCTGATCCGAGTCGATTCGACCTGCGTGGCAAACTCACTGCCGGCGAAGATTGCTTTATTGATGTCAACGTCGTGTTTGAGGGAGAGGTTGTGCTGGGTCGCGGCGTGCGCATCGGTCCAGGCGCCGTTATTTCCAATAGCGTGCTGGGAGATAACGTCGAAGTTCATGCACATACCGTGGTTGAAGGCGCAATTGTTGCGGCGGACTGTTCTATGGGTCCGTTTGCCCGTATCCGTCCCGGTACCCAGCTCGACAGCGGGGTAAAAATAGGTAATTTTGTTGAAGTTAAAAAATCTCACCTCGGCGCTGGTACCAAGGCTGGCCATCTGGCTTATCTGGGAGACGCCACCATCGGCGCAGATTGTAATATCGGCGCCGGTACAGTGACCTGTAATTACGATGGTATAAACAAACATCCAACTCACATTGGTGACGATGTCTTTGTGGGTACTAACTCGACCCTGGTCGCTCCGATACAGATCGAATCCGGTGCCTTTATTGCCGCAGGCTCATCAATCACCACAAAAGTGGCCAGTGGAGATCTTGCTGTAGGGCGAGGTAAGCAACGTAATATCAAAGGCTGGGTTCGTCCCGATAAGCGCAAAGGAAGTCAGTAAACATGTGCGGCATTGTTGGGGCGGTAGGTGATAGAAATGTGCCGCCGATATTGTTGGAAGGTCTGAAACGACTCGAGTATCGCGGCTATGATTCCGCTGGCCTCGCCGTCATCGAGAAAAACGGCAACCTCTCAAGGCGTCGTAAGGTCGGCAAAGTTCAGGAGTTGGTTAACGAACTCAAGCGTTCGCCTGTCCGAGGTCAGATTGGCATTGCGCATACCCGCTGGGCAACACATGGTGTGCCAGCCGAAAATAACGCGCACCCCCATGCTTCCGGTGATCGTGTCTGCATCGTGCATAACGGCATCATCGAAAATTATGAAGCTTTACGCGATGAGTTGCTGGCCGAGGGTTATGAGTTCGAATCTGAAACTGATTCTGAAACCGTAGCTCACCTGGTGGACAGGTATCTGAAAAAAGGCCTTGATCTACTTGATGCCGTACGCGCGACAACTGAACAGTTGGAAGGGGCTTATGCAATTGGTGTCGTAGCTAAAGAGTGGCCAGACCGCATCATTGCGGCTCGTGCTGGTAGTCCTCTGGTGGTGGGTAAAGGTATTGGTGAAAACTACATCGCCTCCGATGTGTTAGCTCTGAAGCCGGTTACTGACCGATTCATTTTTCTGGAAGAGGGCGACCTGGTAGAAATACGCAAAGACAGTATTTCTATCTGGAATATGGATAACGAATCCGTTGTGCGATCGGATGTGCATGTTGAGATGGCACATGATGATGTGGACAAAGGCAATTATCGCCACCACATGCAGAAAGAGATATTTGAACAACCCCGCGTGATTCATGACACCCTGGAAGGCCGGTTGGGTCGTACACAGGTATTGGAGGGCGCGTTCGGCGTCGCGGCAAAAGATATTTTTGATCAGGTGCGCGGCGTAATGCTGGTTGCTTGTGGTACCAGCTACTACGCTGCATCGGTCGCGCGATACTGGATCGAAGAGCTGGTTGGTATTCCTTGCCAGGTGGAGATAGCTTCCGAATTCAGATACCGAAAAGTATCGGTACCCGCGGATACCTTGTTTGTAACGCTATCGCAGTCCGGTGAAACCGCGGACACACTGGCAGCACTTCGAATTGCAAAAGAACTTGGCTTCTATGCCACTTTAACCATCTGTAATGTACCAACAAGTTCTATGGTTCGCGAAAGTGATCTGGCACTGATGATTCAGGCCGGCACAGAAGTCGGTGTGGCTTCAACCAAGGCGTTTACTGCACAGCTCACAGACCTGATGTTGCTGACGTTGATGTTGGGGCGTCGATACGGGTTAACGTCTGAGCTGGAAAAAGAGCTGGTACAGGGGTTGCACCAGCTGGGGAGTGTGATTGAAGAGGTGTTATCTCTGGATGACGTCATCCATGACCTGGCGGAACGCTTCATGGATAAACATCACGCCCTGTTCCTGGGGCGCGGCACAATGTTTCCGGTAGCGATGGAAGGCGCGTTAAAACTTAAAGAAATTTCTTATATTCATGCGGAAGGCTATCCTGCTGGTGAACTCAAACATGGGCCCCTTGCGCTGGTAGATGATGACATGCCCGTGATAGCGGTCGCGCCTAATAACGATCTGTTGGAAAAGTTGCAGTCAAACCTGCAGGAAGTACGCGCACGCGGTGGAAAGCTTTTTGTTTTTGCAGATCGGAACAGCTCTTTTCGCGAAGAGCCTGGAGTGACGGTTATTCCGTTGCCACACGTCCACCCGATTCTTGCACCAATAGTCTATGTTGTGCCGTTACAGCTGCTGTCTTACCACGTTGCTGTGCTAAAAGGCACCGACGTCGACCAGCCGCGTAATCTGGCCAAATCCGTTACGGTGGAATAGTAGTCAGTCGTTTTCCACCCGATAGGCTTCAATAAAAACTTCAGGCATTCGGTGCGGTCGTCCAGAGTCAACGTCGATGCAGATGTAGTCAATTTCAGCGCGCATTACGCATGCTTTATCTGCCTCACGCAGGATCTGAAATTGACGTGTTGCGCGCAAGCGGCCGTCGTTGTGAGTCAGCCAATCGCCGACCCAGAGCTGATCCCCCGCAAATGTAGCTTTGAGATACTGCATCCGCACATCGCGTACCGCCATGGCGCAGCCGGTTGCCAACATAGCATCCGGTGGTAGACCTACTTCCGTGGAGTGCTGCCACGTGCACGTGAGCAGCCAGTCCAGATAATGCACATTGTTAGTATGGCCTAACTCGTCGATGTGCCGCTGTTCTACTGGAATTTGTACCACAAAGGGGTTCGGGTGGTCCCAGAATTGGGTCAGCTTGTCGGGTGGTTTCTGCATATCATTTCAAAAGTTCGTCAAAGCTCGGTTGCATCACCCCGTGTCAGATGATCATGACCAGGCTCAGCAGTAAGGCGACGGCCATAATACCGTTAAACCAGCGCAGCCTCGAAGGTGATGCAACATACTGGTGGATCTGCTGGCCGAGGGCGGTCCAGCTGCAGATACAGGGCAGGTTGATCACGCCGAAGATGACGGCCACCCAAAGCACCTCAGCCATACGGTGTGTTGATGCGTAAACGCTGATCGCGGTGATGGCCATCGCCCATGCCTTGGGGTTCACCCACTGGAATAACGCGGCTTGTATAAAGTTGAGGGGCTGGCCGCCTTCACTGTCTGTGGATGTTGGTGCCGCTGTGGCGATACGCCACGCCAGATAAACAAGGAATACAACACAAGCTACTTTCAGTACATCATAGGTCACTGGATAGGTGGCAAAAATCTGCGCCAGCCCCATGCCCACCAGAAAAATCATCAACATAAAGCCTAGGGTTACCCCCAGAATGTGTTGCACACTTCGGCGCACGCCAAAATTCGCACCTGATGCCATGAGCATAAGGTTGTTGGGGCCGGGGGTAATCGAGCTTACGAATGCGAACAACACAAGCGCACTGATCATCTCAATATTCATCGGATCATTATCAACAAAAAACCCTTTTGAGGCTGCCTCTTTAGTAACTTGACGGGTGCATGCAGGAGGATAACTGGCTTATGCTGTGACCTGAAAGGAAATATCAGCATCCACACCTAAACCAGCAGGAAGCACGCTATGAAACTCTATGATGTTACTCAGGCCCCTAATCCCCGTCGCGTGCGTATGTTCGCTGCTGAAAAAGGCATAGACCTGGAGTGCGTACAGGTCGACATGGCTAAAGGTGAACATAAGACGCCTGAATTCCTGCAGAAAAATCCCAGCGGTAAGATCCCGGTGCTTGAACTGGACGATGGTACCTGTATCGGAGAATCCGTCGCCATCTGCCGTTATCTTGAAGCCATCCACCCCGAACCTAACCTGTTTGGTGAAGCGCCGGTTGAGCTGGCCCAGGTAGAAATGGTGCATCGACAGATTGAGCTTGAACTGTTTTCTCAGGTAGGTACGTCCTGGGTCAATGGCCCGGTGGTGGGAAAACTGTTTGCCGGGCGGATTGAGCAGATACCCGCAGCCAAAGATAAAAGCGACAAGTTGACCCACGCATTTTATGAGCGTCTGAACCGGCAGCTTGCACAAGCGCCTTACATCGCAGGCGATCGATTTACGATTGTCGATATTACAACGCTGATCATTGTTGATTTTGCGACGGCCATGGTGGGATTGAAGCCCGCAGAGGAGCTTGAAAACTTATGGCGATGGCACGCGCTGGTCAGCGCGCGGCCCAGTGCTTCTGCTTAACGGTTTTATTGCGCAACAATGGGGATCCAGATGTCTTCTTCGGCATCCGGGGCCATTGGCTGATAATTTTCTGGTAGCACTTCAAAATGTTCGCGGTCATCTAACGCATAGGCTGAGCCCGGCAGCCAGGTGCCAAATGCATACATAAAGGTTGAAATGTCTGTCGCCGGTCCCTGGTGGTGAAAGACCGCATAGAGCCCGCCGGATAAAGTGTATCGCTGCATACCTTCAGGCAGATTGCTGTCAGGTGAAACTTCTACTGCGGCCCACTTGGTGAATGTGGCTTCCGGATCAGCAACTTGAGCCGGTCCATTTGGAAAGATCTGCATGGATATAAAGTTCGAGTTGCTTCTATGCCTGACCTCTCCGCGTCGTGGCATAAACGATCGCCACAGGTCTGGTGTTAAATCAGCACTGCGCGACATTGTCTTGTGCACACCCACCAGATGAGTCTCTGCTAACGCTACGATTTTTGGCTCGACGGTCATTTTGCTTCCCCTGCGCGGCAACCCCAAGGAACGATTATACTCATGGGTCTAAAGTGGTAAGCAGAGAAAATGTCGGTTGAGTCGCCCTGCATAAGCGTTTGTGAACTGAATGAAAATAATGTCTGTAAAGGCTGCTTCCGTACGCTGGAAGAAATTGGCCATTGGCCGCTGGCCAGTGATATTCAGCGTG
>CBDUMB010000143.1:0-7634 GCA_965368205.1 uncultured Pseudomonadaceae bacterium
ACTTGTGCCGCGCGCGCTGTGGTGGTTCCGCTGGGGTGCCATGTTCACCTTCCTCACGGGTCTGGTGATGCTGGGTACACGTGGTGCTAATCTCACCGCTGATATAACCGTTGGCGCCGTGATGGGCATTCTCATGTTCCTCAACGTCTGGCTGATTATCTGGCCTAATCAACGCATTATCATCGCCTCCAACCAGGCGGTCGCCGCCGGTGGTGAAGCTGACCCCGCTGCGGCTGCAGCTGCTCCGAAAGCCGGGCTGGCGTCGCGCACCAATACGCTGTTTTCTATTCCGATGTTGTATTTCATGGGATCCAGCGCGCATTTCTCCAGTGGTTCAGTGGGCAATAACACAACCGCCATTATTGTTGCTTTGGTGATTGTGGGCGCACTGGAACTCAATGCGATATTTGGTAAGCAAGGGCCGATCACAACAGTGAAAGGGGTCATCACCTCTGGATTTGTGCTGACGCTAGTGCTCGGTGGTCTGCTCTGGTTTGTCTGATCTGGATTAGGCGATTTGCTTTAATCGTTTGTTGAACATGAATGGTTCAACCCAGGAGGGCCTGCGTAATCGCAGGCCTTTTCTTTTGCGTCGCCACTTTTATACTGGCGCCGCGCTTGTATAGTGGCGCTGCCCAGGGGAACTCGGGCCGGTGTTAATGAATTTACGTTGGAGTCGTGGTTATGAGTGAACGTCGCGCACCTGATCTGTCTACAAAAAACGCCGGTGACGGGTATCGTCGAAGTGGAGGCGCCCGTCGCGCTGATCCCAAATCGGGCGCTGGAGGTGTAGGTAAACAAATTGGTATGAATTTGATGATGGCCGTTCTGATTGGCGGACTGGTGCTGGCGGGGTGGTTCATTGCCAATCAGCAGCAGTTGCTGAAAGAAGAGCAGGCCAAATTGGCTGATGCAGACGCTCGGTTGTTACGGTTGGAGTCGCGTCTATCCGCCACCGACAGCGCGCTTTCCCAGGAGGGAGATGCAACCAAGGAACAGATTAACCTCTGGGAATCTGAGATCCGCAAGCTCTGGGCAGTGTCTAATGAGCGTAATAAGAAGTGGATAGAAGATAATCAGAAAGCAGTTAAAACATTGACTGGTAGTATTAATGGTATCGAATCTACCAGTCGTGATTTAAAAGCGGCTGTGGGTCGTCATGAAACGGCGTTTGCCCAGCAGCAGACCATGATTGATAACCTGGCAGGTCTTGAACTGCAGATTCAGCAGATTGCCCGTGGTCAAAGAGACCTGGTGGACAAGGTCAATGCGGCCAATCAGGCCGTTGCCAGCTTGCGTGCGGGTATTGCCGCTAAGGTGGATGACAACGCTGAAGCCATTGCCAGCATGGATGCGTATCGCGTCGCGGTGAATTCAAGGTTGGCGGATATTGATCGCCGCCTCGGTGGCCCTGGCGGTCAGTAAAATAAACTGCCAACCGTGCCTCGGCGTCCAGCAACGGCTCTGATTATGTGACACAGGTCCGCCAGCATAATGCATTAGTCTGCATACTTTGCGTTCTAGTGTATTTGGACTATGCATGAGCGCACCTCGCAACATGCCCGAGTTTATCTGCGCGGCGCCTCCGCCCGATGCCCTGTTGGCGGTCACACAGGCGTTGGCGTGGATCCAGGTTGATCACGCGCCTCAAACAGATTCGAATCTGAGTGTTGCCCTCGTCTGGGTTGACGACAGCGTGGACGTTGCCCGTACGCGGCAACAATATCCGCTTGCCTTACTATTGTGCGATGCCCGGCAGAGCTGTGCCAGCAATGCAGATTTCGCGTTACAGCCGACTCTGGATCGCGGCAATCAACGTCTGTTTATTGAAAAGCTTCTGCACCACGCGCTGAAGTTCTGGCGCAGCAATCTGAAAGTTTCAGAACTTGGACGAGATGTAGGGTTGCGACGACAACGTATGCATCAGCTGAGTCAGATTTCCCTTGCTCTTACAGAACAGATATCCGAGCAGGAACTCCTGCAGACATTGCTGACCGAAGCCCGCAAAATTGCGCACTGTGAGGGAGGCTCTCTGTTCCTGATAGAGCCTGATGCAGACCAGCAGGCCTCGCTGGTTTTCAAACTTGCGCAAAATGATGTTGTGGATTTTCCCTTCGTCGAATCGCGCCTGCCTCTGACGGCCACCTCAATTGCCGGTTACGTGGCAAGCACCGGTCAAGAGCTTAATATCCGGGACGTTTACAGTCTCAATAGCGATGTACCGTATCAGTTCAATCGATCCTTTGATGAACAGATGGGATATCGCACACGCTCCATGCTGGTCATTCCCATGCGCGACCACCGCGAACGGGTGGTGGGTGTGCTGCAGTTTATTAACCGTACGGATGTGGCCACCGACGAGGCTCTGGCCTTTGATGCTGAAATTACCGAGATGCTGCGAGCAATTGCCAGCCAGGCGGCGGTATCGATTCAGAAAAATACGCTGCTTAAAGACATTAATGAGCTGTTTGAAAGTTTTGTTCAAGCCAGTGTTAAAACGATTGAACAACGTGACCCGGCTACCAGCGGGCATTCATTTCGTGTGGCTGAGACCACCGTTGCCTTGTTACAAGCCCTGCCTAAATCGGGTGTTGCCGAGTATTCGCAGCTGAATCTGACGCCGGAGCATATCCAGGAAGTTCGATATGCTGCCTTGTTGCACGATTTTGGCAAGATAGGCGTGCCGGAAGCAGTTCTGGTCAAAGCCAAAAAATTGACTGACGAACGACTTGAGGTGATCCGCTATCGCTTTGAGCTGCAGAAAGAGCGGTTGCGCCGCAAGGCCCTGGAGCAGGAACTAGACCTGCTGCACCATGGGCGTGTGGATCACGATGTAGCTCGCCGCAGAGTTCATCGTCAGTTGGAAAAACAGCTTTCAATACTCGATCAGTATTATGAGTGGGTGGTCAATGCCAACGATCCTAATGTGGTGGATCAAGGCGAATTTGGCCATCTTGCTGAGATAAGAAACTATGCCTTCAGAGAACTTGATGGCGAAGTTGCCGGCGTTATTAATGAAGCCGATGTGCTGGCCCTGTCTGTACGCAAAGGCAGTCTGACCCCCCAGGAACGCCGCGCGATTCAGGACCATGTTGTATTTACCAAAGATTTTCTGCAAACCCTGCCCTGGCCCCCTGAGCTGGCGAATGTGCCGGATATTGCCGGTGCGCATCATGAACGTATTGATGGCAGTGGTTATCCTATGGGGCTCGTAGGAGAGCAGATACCTCTGGCAAGTCGGGTTATGGCGGTGTGTGACGTGTATGACGCGTTGACCGCTATGGATCGACCTTACAAAGCGGCTATGTCCCAAGCCACGGCGTTTTCTATTTTAGAACAGGAAGCCAAACGCGGTTTGCTGGATGCCAAAATGGTGGAGATCTTTATTCTTAGCGGAACCTCAGAAATTGCGCAGGCGGTTTAAGCCTCGCGCTACTTTTCCCATTGCTCAATGACAGATACGGCAACGTGCAGTTGTTCCCGCTGTCCCTGACTCGATAGGCGACTCGAGCCGAAAACCACACCCTCTTCGGTGATGGCTACGACTTCCATTCCCTCAAAGAGGTCGCCAGCGGACAGTCGTTGACCATTAATAACAATCGCGCAGAGTTCAGGGTCATCGGTATAAATATGACTCGAGTAGTTGAAGCTGTTGAATCTGTCCTGTTCGCTGGGGGGGAGTTCTGACAGTTGCACTTTTTTAACTGCAGATGTTCTGGCTCTCTGTCTTGCAGGCGCTGTTTCTTGCACCACGGGCGTTGTGTTCGCTGTTGCGGACATTTGCACCCGTGGCCTTTGCGTGATGGGTGTTGATGCAGCTGCTGGCGAAGATTGTATTGTGGAAGTTACAGTTGCGGGTTTCGAATCCGGCGCGCCACTTTCGCTACTGTTGCTCTGGGGCCTCTGCAGGGTTACCCAGAGCAGTAAGCCGATATTGGTCGCCACCAGTAAAATAACCAGAGTCAGCAAGCCCCGGGGTCTGGACTTTTTTGTGCCTGCCGGGTTTGCCGCCAGGGTCACCCCTTGCGAGTTTTGTTCCGCCTGAGATTTTTTCAACGCGTCCAGAATGTATGACACACCTAACTCCGTAAGGTTGGGGCAGGTAAATTAAGACGGTCGCTGAGTCTAATCCAGGTCAGCGGCCCAACAATGCCATCGGCCAGAAGACCTTCACTGTTTTGAAATGCAGTGACTGCAGCGTCAAGGGCGTCGTCGAAGTAAGAATCCGTGGATGTTGCAGTTGCAGGGTAGTCCAATTCCTCCAGGCGCGCGCGCAGCCACGCAACGGTGGGATGGTCATCACCCTGGCGCAGGCTGCCACTATAACCGGGTGGTGTTTGCCAAATGAGGACATAAGTGCCGAACCAGGCGTCACGTAAATCTCTTGGTGATACGCTGATGTCCTGCTGGCCAAGCCTCAGACTATAAAGTTCGCCATCGTAGCCGAGCAGGGCAGCATAATAGGGACTCTCTTGTGTATCCCACAATTCAAGGATGACCGGGCTGTTGAGCGAGGTGACTTCGCTCCAGCTTCCGTTGCGACTCAGGCACTGTAAGCCAACCTGGGGCGCAAAATCGCAGGGAATCTGATTGTTATCGAGGTTGTAATCAGCGGACCATGCCGCAAACACGGCGCGATAAGCGGCACGCTGTATTTCGAAAGTTCTGCCGGGTGGGCGAGTCAGGGTGACCGGCGCTGTCACGGTGTTGGGCTCTGCTGGTTGATCGATTATTTCTGCTGAATTGTCGGTCTGCGTGTCTGTCACATTTGCAGGGTCGGCTACCGCAGATGGTGAAGTTGTTGTCGGTTGCCGTTGGGTGAGTGCCTGCGCAGTTTCACGCTGAGCTGTTGGCTGGGGTGCGCTTGACTGTGTAACGGCGGGCGTTTGATGTCGTGTCAGGTAAGCCCAGCTCATGGCCAGAGCCACCAGGCATATCAGCAGCCCCGCACCCAGGTAGTATCGCGATTGCGGGTGTCTGGGTTTTTGCCCGAACACTTCTCGAGCACCATTGCGAACCATGGCGGCAGACACCTGGTATTTGCCTTCGACATATGCGCCTAACAGGGCACGATCTGCAATCACGTTGATCAGGCGTGGTGTACCTTTGGATAGCCTGTAAAGTGCGTTTAAAGCCTGCTTTGTGAAGATGTTTGGACTGCCACCTGCGGTGGTCAGTCGGTGGTTAACGTAGGCGTGAACATCTTCTTTTGATAGCGGTGTCAGGTGATAGCGTGCGGTTATGCGCTGCGCTAACTGCCTTAGCTCGGTGCGGTTCAGCATGTCGCCGAGTTCGGGTTGGCCCAGCAGAATAATCCGCAACAGTTTTTTATCGTTAGTTTCGAGGTTTGTTAGCAGGCGGATCTGTTCTAATACCGCAGGGGATAAGTTCTGCGCTTCATCGATGATGATGACGGTACTGCGTCCGCTGATATGAGTTTTCAGCAGGTGTTTGTTCAGAACGTCGATGTACTGTTTAACGCTCTGTAGCGGCGCAGGTCCGTAGGCTACGCCCAGTTCATCACACACCGTTTCTAATAACTCCCTGACCGTCAGCCTGGGGTTGAGGATGAACGCAACATCAAGTTCCGGTGGGGTACGATCCAGCAGGTTGCGTAACAGGGTTGTTTTGCCTGTGCCCACTTCGCCGGTAATGAGTACAAATCCGCCATGGGAAAATCCGTACATGAGATGAGCAAGCGCTTCATTGTGGGCGTCGCTTAAAAACAGGAACGCAGGATCCGGAGCAATCGAAAATGGCTGAGCGTCTAGGCCAAAATGTTTCTGATACATGGTTTAACCCATGCCGTTGATTTTTTGTTCGATGTGATTGTCTTTGGCTGCCCAGATGCTACCGATCCATTGCCCCAGCGCCTGACGACGAGCTGTTTCTTCAGTTTCAAGTATCTCTGCTGGAATTTCATGCGGCGTCACATCCATTTCCACGCGTGGACACTTACCCTGCAGAAATTCCCAGAATGTAGGCACCCCATCAGGGTAGACAATAGTCACGTCCAGCAGACGGTGCAGATGCTGATCCATATCCTCGAGCACATATCCCAAACCGCCTGTTTTAGGTCGTAACAGGTGTTTGTATTCGCTGCCCTGGCGCTGTTGCTTTTCCGAAGTGCGCCGGGTGCCCTCGATGAAGTTCAAAATGGTGGTGGGATGGTTCTTGAATCCTTCACAGGCCGCAGCAACATTGTCTCTGTCAGCAGTGCGCAGTTTAGGGTTCGCTTTTATTTGTGCCTTGGTGACCCTTTTGACGTAGGGAAAACCCAGGATATACATGGCGAAGCCGATGAACGGGACCCATATCAGCTGCTCTTTGGTGAAAAATTTCAGCGGCGGGATGATGCCATACAGATAACTTTGCAGCAGTACGATGTCTGTCCAGCTCTGATGGTTGCTGATCACCAGGTACCAGTTGTCCTCAGACATTTCTTCCTGCTGATGCCAATTCAGGCTCACCTCAGTCAGATTCAGGCCCTGGATCATTTTGCGGTTTCGCCCGGTCCACCAATAGATGATCATATCCATACGGGCGCGCAGACGATTTCTGGCTTCGCCCCGGGTCCAGGTCAGTTTAATTATCCACCAGGTCAGCGGTATGTAGACAATGATGGTGTTCAAAGCGATGAACGTGATGGCGAGGATGCCTTTGAGTAGATGCATGTTGGTTTCTAAGCTTTTGGCAACCAAAAGCGTAATGGTCGCACCCAAGCGACCTGGCAGCAACAGACGTTGTGCAATGGTGTTGGTTACGCTGCTGATGCTGGCAGGATGCGAGACGCTGCATTTCTATCAACAGGCGGTTGTCGGCCAATGGCAACTGCTGCATGCGCGCACTTCCCTTGAACAACTGGGTGAGTCTGGCACTCTGGATGAAGCCACGTTACAGCGGCTGGTGCGGGCTGAAGAAGTGCTCGATTTTGCGCACACGACGATCGGGCTGGCAGGCGAGGGGCGCTACAGCAGCTACGTCAGCCTGCAGCGCGAGTACGTTGTCTGGAACGTGTTTGCGGCGCGGCCTTTTGATCTGAGCGGCGAGCAGTGGTGTTATCCGCTGGTGGGTTGTGCGCCTTACCGAGGTTACTTTCATGAGGCCGACGCACGCGCGCTAGCGCTTGAATACGAAACGAAAGGGTATGAAACCTATGTCGGAGGCGTACCAGCGTACTCCACCCTGGGCTGGTTCAATGACCCTCTTCTGGATACCTTTATCTTCTGGCCGGACGCAGACCTTGCTGCGCTTTTGATACACGAGTTAGCCCATGGGCGTGTCTGGGTGCGCAATGATGTTGCCTTTAATGAAAGTTTTGCAGAGTTTGTCGGGCAGACAGGTGCGCAACAGTGGTTGCAGGATCAGGGTCTCGGGCAGGACTGGCAGGTTGCACAGCAGCAGCGTTCACAGGGACGGCGTTTCCGCCAGTTTCTGGTGCAGGCGAAATCACAGCTGCAGACCCTGTATGAAACTATGCCGCAATCCCAGTTACCTGCGGCGAAAGGCTTCGCTGTCGCTGCATGGCAATCCTGTTACCAGGCTCATATAGACGTGCTTGGGGGCGGTCGCTATGACGAGCTGATGCAGTCCCATTTCAATAACGCCCTGTTGGTCTCGGTCGGCACCTACGC
>CBDUMB010000144.1:0-7575 GCA_965368205.1 uncultured Pseudomonadaceae bacterium
ATATGGCGGCACCAGGGATTACTCGTTGGACACGGCTGGGTTACGCAACCGGAGCCCTGTCGTTCACCGCTAAAGATGTGGCCTTCGGATCGTTTGTCCTGTTCTATTACGTCAGCGTTGTCGGCCTCAGCGGCACGCTGGCCGGGGCGGTACTGTTTATCGCCCTGGCCTGGGACGCCGTCACCGATCCGATCATAGGCTCTCTTTCAGATAATCTACGCAGTCGCTGGGGCCGTCGGCACCCATTGATGGCGGCCAGCGGCATCCCCCTGGCCATCTGTCTCTTTCTGTTGTTCAGCGTCCCGGAAGGCATGAGCCAGACGGCTACCTTCTTCTGGATGCTGGCTGTCTGTATTGCGCTTCTAACTTTCATTACTCTGTTTACAGTACCTTACCTGGCTTTAGGCGCCGAGCTGTCAAACGACTATATCGAGCGATCAAAAATAGCCGGCGCACGCACCCTGTTCGGCTGGCTGGCGGGTATCCTGATGACGGCCGGGGCCTGGTTTTTTGTATTTGACTCAAGCGCAGGTATCGACGGCAGACTGGTTACCGCCAACTATTACCTTTGGGGTGGGATCTCCTTTCTGGTGGTCGCTGTGTTTACCACTATTTCGATTGTGGTGACGCGCAACCGTATCCCTTTCCTACCGCAACCCAACATAACCAACCGATTCAGTTTCAAACAGCTTGGTATCGACCTGCGCCTGGCGTTCAAAAACAGCAACTTTAAATATCTGTTTTTTGTCATGTTGACCCTGGGAGTGGCGACAGGTTTAAACGGCGCTCTAGCCACCCACGTGAATACTTACTTCTGGGAGTTCACCACCGCTCAACTGGCGCTGCTGACCCTGCTGGTCCTTGTGCCGATCGCCATCATGATGTTTGCCATGAACTGGCTCAATGAGAGAATTGAAAAGCAGACCATCCTGAACATCTGCATCATCGGCCTGGTCATCAACACCTGCTGGCTGATCCCCGGCAGGCTGCTGGACTGGTTACCCATGAACGGCACAACCGCCATTTTCATCATCGTCACCACGCAGGTGGCGATTTCTTCGGCTATGGTGATCTGGTTCCAAACCGTTTCAGCTTCAGTCATTGCAGACATCACCGATGAACAGGAATACCTGACTCATCAGCGCCAGGAAGGTGTGTTTTTTGCTGCCCAGGGGTTTTCGATTAAATTTGTCACCGGGTTTGGCAGCCTTGTCGGTGGCGTTGTTGTGGATCTGATTCGTTTACCGGTGGGCGCAGCGCCTGGCACTGTAGATGCCGACATCATCTTCAATCTGGGATTGGTCATGGGACCGTTCATTGCCTTGTCACTACTGGTGCCTTATTTCTTTTCCCGCAAAATCACGCTCAGCCGCGCGCGGCACAATGAGATCAGATCTTTGTTAGACGCCCGCGGTCAAACCCCAGGCGACCAACCCCCGCAAAGCCCCGACGCATCCCCGGTACCGGCGCCAGCATAAACAGATCGCCGTTTTCACCGGTGAAACTGCGTGACACCCCGCTGCGCTGAGCGATCTCAGCGTTAGCCGCCATATGTTGCGCTTCACCGTGCACTGGTATCGCAAATCTTGGCTGCACCCAGTTGTACATATTCGTGAGCTCATCCTGACAAGGGTGTCCAGAGGCATGAATGGGGAAGTTGAGACTCTCATCACTCACCACATGAACACCTCGCGCGCGCAAACGGTCTAACAAAGCGGACAAAGCCACTTCATTACCGGGAATCACACGGGCACTCAAAATAACCGTATCACCTGGTTGCAAAGACAAATCCGGATGTGTGTCAGCAGCCAGCCTCGACAGTGCCGCACCGCTCTCTCCCTGACTGCCAGTGGCAATCGCCAGCACTTCCTCTGGCGGCAGATAACCCAGATGTGAAGCGTCAATAATTGATAGCGACTTATCCCACAGTCGAGCCTGGCGTGCTGCCTGCAGATAATTGTTTAACGAGCGCCCCAACACACCCGCATAGCGGCCGGTATGGGAGGCCACTGATACAAGTGTATGCAGGCGCGCAATATTGCTGCCAAAACACCCGACCACCACCCTGCCTGGCGCATCAGCTATCAACGTTTTCAAACCTTCGAACAGGTCTCCTTCACTGATGGAGTGGCCAGGGTTCAGAGCGTTGGTCGAATCACAGACCATCGCCAGTACACCTTCGTCTGCCAGCGCGGCAAACTCAGCCGGGATGATGGGCGGCCCGACCACCGGATCGAGGTCTATTTTCCAGTCGCCGGTGTGCAGTATCGAACCGGCCTTGGTTTGTATCCAGAGTGCCTGGGACTGTGGTGTGGAATGGGTCAGGTTCAGCCATTGAATGTCGAACTCACCCAGCTGCAGATGACTTCCCGGCGCAATAACGTGCAGGGGAACTTCATCAAGCAGGTTATGTTCCGCCAGCTTACGGCGCAGAATAGCGGCACTGAATGCAGTAAGGTAAACCGGACAGCGCAGCTGCGGCCACAGGTGAGCAACCGCACCAATATGGTCTTCATGGGCATGAGTAATCAGCAAACCAGTCAGGTTGTCCTGCTGATCTGCAATAAATGCCGGATCAGCCATCTGCACATGGGGCTCAATGGCTCCAGGCCTGGCAAACGTCACCCCGCAGTCGACCATCAACCATTGTCCATCATGGCCGTACAGGTTCATGTTCATACCTATCTCGCCACACCCACCCAGCGGCAGGAACCACAGGTCAGCGTGGCTGGGTATCATGAACTTTTCAATTCAAGTCATGCTGAGTGACTGTCACTTGAGTTGTAAGCCACTCATCATGCCCTCAGCGCGCCAGTCTTCCAGCATCTTGAAGAAAGCAACCGGGCCAGCGCCATACGACGTGTTCTGCTGAGAACGCTCCGTCGGCTTACCTTCGTTGTTGTAATAACCTGGCGTACAGTCAGCGAGAAACTTCTCGTTCATCCTCGCCAGCGAGATAATGGTATCCACCCACTCCTGCTCAGCATCCGCAGTAGCTTCAACCACCTGATGATTACCTTCCATACACTGGTTAACGATGTAGGCTATGTGCTTTGCCTGTTCATTAAGCGAATGGGGGTAATTGGCGGTGAATGCGGTCTGCAACGTCCCCATCATAAAACTGTTAGGGAAGCCGTAGCTGTGCAGGCCATGATAGGTGCGCGCGCCATCTGCCCAATGCTGACTCAGGCTTTTACCTTCACGGCCATAGGTTTCATAACCGCAGCGACGGGTGTATTCAGTACCCACCTCAAAACCCGTACCAAAAATAATGCAGTCCAACTCGTACTCCACACCGTTGGCAACAATACCTTTTGGTGTGATGCGATCAATGCCTCTGCCTTCGGTATCAATCAGATGCACGTTCTCCCGATTGAAGGTCGGCAGGTAGTCATCATGAAAACAGGGTCTTTTACAGAATTGCCGGTAATAAGGTTTCAGGTGTTCCGCAGTTTCCGGATCTTCGATCACCGCCTCAACACGGGAGCGGATAGATTCCATTTTCTGAAAATCTGCAAGCTCCATTTTTTCCATGATCGCTTCCATGGACATATCCGGCTCGTCTTCGTTGCGAATCATCAACAGCAGATTCCGAATGATTTCTGTCCAACCGTCGTTCACCAGGTCTTCATCCGTCACACCACCGGAAACCAGCGTGTTGAAATTATCCATGCGTTCCTGATGCCAGTTCGGCTTCAGGCTCTTCACCCATTCTTCGTCTGTTGGCTTGTCATTGCGCTCGTCGATGGAGGAAGGCGTGCGCTGAAAAACAAACAGCTCTTTAGCCGCTGCACCCAGGTGTGGAACACACTGCACCGCGGTTGCACCTGTACCGATGATACCCACGCGTTTGTCTTTTAAGCCTGTCAGGTTGCCGTGTGCGTCGCCGCCGGTATAGGCGTAATCCCAGCGACTGGTGTGAAAGGTATGACCCTGATAACTGTCGATGCCTTCAATACCCGGCAACTTGGGACGGTTCAGAGGACCATTGGACGAAATCACAAAACGTGCTTTCATCGCGTCACCCTGATTGGTCTTGATGATCCAGCGCTGCGCCGCTTCGTCCCAGCGCAATTCCTGAACTTCTGTTTGAAAACAGACGTCATCGTAGAGATTCCACTGCTTAGCAATCTGCTGGCTGTAAGCCATGATGTCAGCGCCTTCAACGTACTTTTTCGGCGGGATATAACCGGTTTCTTCCAGCAGAGGCAGATACACATAAGATTCAATATCACATGCTGCACCGGGATAACGATTCCAGTACCAGGTGCCGCCAAATTCATCACCCTTTTCAATCATCCGAATGTTTTCCACACCCGCCTGACGCAATCGAACACCCGCCAGCAGACCGCCAAAGCCACCACCAATAATGGCAACGTCGACTTCATCGGTCAGCGGCTCCCGCTGAATTCTGTCCGTAATATAGGGGTCTTCGACGTAATGGCTGAATTGCCCTTTGACCTCAACGTACTGATCATTGCCGTCTTCACGTAGACGTTTATCCCGCTCAATGCGATATTTTTCACGCAGGGCATCGGGGTCAAAACCGAGTTCTTTGCGGGCCTCTTGATCTGCACTCATAGTTCTCTCCAAAGTTAGAGCTGGCGATTTGGTGTTCAGTTAACTATATCAAAGTAGCCTGATAGCTTAGAAGCCCGGATCTCTCCGGAACACATGAAATTTGTTTCAACACTTGGTCAAATTAACCAACCTGCGCTGTGCTGCGTCAGCACCATTAACGCTATGCCTTTGTTTTTATTGATGATTAATTTCTGGTATCAATCTTGCTATCAACTGGGTAACACAACCAATTCTACAAGCAATAGAGGCACACTATGGACCAGGAAACTAAAAACAGGTTGGCCGACCGGGGTATCTGGGTACGCGCGCTGTACATGGTCATTCTGGTCATCGCGTATTCCATTGGCGAAACCCTGTTAGTCATCATTTCAATATTTCAATTTCTATCTGCCCTCGTCACCGGCAAGGTAAACGATTCTCTGCAGACCTTTGGCGCCAACCTCAGTGCCTACCTGTACGACATTCTGCAGTTTGCAACCTTTAACAGCGAAGACCTGCCGTTTCCTTTCAGCGACTGGCCAGAGGTTGAACCCGGTGAGACACCCTGGTCGGCTGGCCCTGATGGTGTAACCACGGCACCCGAGGCTGCCACGACAGTGGACGTTCAACCATTGGAAGAGGAGCCGCCTGCAGCGGAGGCTGTTGAGGCAGATACCGAGTCAGCCCCTGACAGCGACGACAATCCAACCAGACCCAGCGGCGCCTGAACGACCGCTGGCTTTTGAGAACTCCTGATCGGGCTACCCCCTGATCAGGTGTATATCAGCGTGCCATCGTCCAGATCGGCAACCGGAAACTCATCCTTCTCACTCCAGTAATCCTGAGTGAAAATCCACGGATCGCGATCACCCTGTTTTGGCATCTCATGCAGACTGCGCATCAGATAGCCTGGGTTGAAATTATCCGGATCTATCCAGGGCAGGCGCGGCATGTTGTGCTCTTCAGGTCGCAGGGTTGGCGTGACTACCTTCGCACCCTGGGCATCCATCTTATTAAACATCCGGCAGACCAGCTCTGCGATCAGATCTGCACGCAGGGTCCAGCTGGCGCGGAAATATCCAAACACCCAGGCCAGATTAGGCACACCGGTAAACATCATGCCTCGATAGGTCACCGTATCAGCAAAGTCGACTTCTTTATCATCAACCGTGAAATGGATATCTCCGAGCACACACAGGTTAAAGCCTGTCGCTGTGACAATGATGTCAGCAGAAATCTCATCACCTGATTTCAGCAGCACGCCATTTTTAGTAAATCGCTCGATCTGGTCAGTCACTACCGTCGCCTGACCCTGTCGCAGACCCTGGAACAGATCACCGTCGGGCAGGAACGCAATACGCTGCTGCCAGGGGCGATAGCTGGGCGTGAAGTGGGTAGCAATATCGAAGTCTTCGCCTAAATACTCTTTTGCCGCGCCAATTAATTCGGTGCGCAAGCCTTCAGGTTCTTCGAACGAGCGGCGGGTGATCTCCTGCTGATCGAAGAGCACCTTGCGCCGCACAATCTCGTGGGTCCACTCATCCGGCACATCCAGTTCACGCAACATCTCAGCCGTTTCGTTGCGGTTAGGCGCGGGGATGAAAAAGGTTGGCGAGCGCTGCAGCATGGTGATGTGTTTACAGTCCGCTGCCATCGCGGGCACCACCGTCGCTGCGGTTGCACCGGAGCCAATCACCAGCACATGTTTGTCTTTGTAATCCAGATCTTCAGGCCAGGTCTGCGGATGGACGATGACACCTTTATAGTCATCCATGCCTTCCCATTCGGGTGTATATCCCTTTGAGTGTCGATAGTAACCCTGGCACATCCACATGAAGTTAGTGGTGAACCGCAACCGCTCACCGGTGGCAAGGTTATCTGCGTAGACCGTCCACAGCTTTGTTTCACTGGACCAGGACGCGTCTGTCACCTTGATCCGGTATTGGATATGACGTCGAATATCTTCTTCATCAAGCACTTCATCAAGATACTTGAGAATTTCTTCAGCCGTTGCAATGGGTGCGCCCACCCAGGGTTTCCACTTGTAACCGAAGGTGAACAGATCGCTGTCTGAGCGAATACCCGGATACTTATGCGTCAGCCAGGTACCGCCAAAAGATTCCTGGGTTTCAAGTAAGGTAAAAGACTTCCCCGGACATTCAGTTTGCATATAGTGCGCGGCGTCTATACCTGAAATTCCGGCGCCGATTACCAATACATCAAAATAGCCCGCATCAACCACCGCTGCGGTGTCTTTTACTGCAACATTCATATCTTCCATCCACTTTTCAAAAGAATAAAGAACCTAAATTTGTACCGTTAGATAGTCCATAAGCAGAAACACTTAATATCTTGCATGATTAAACCCTACAGACTGGATAAACTTCAGCGTATGATCCCCCCTCCACCTGATAGACAGAGGTCTTACATAAATGAAACAGCTTATTTTAATTTCTATTGCCCTTCTTGCGATTTCCGGCTGCGCTTCCAGTGCAACTGCTGACCGCCTCACGGCATTAGAGAACCAACTTTCCGGTGTCTCGAGCACAGCAGATCAAGCCTTAGAAATGGCGCGAGACGCAAGCTCAGCTGCATCTGGCAGTGCGTCTGACATCAGCGATGCTCAGCGCATGGCGCGTCAAGCGATGGATACCGCGACAGAAACTGCGGAGCGTTTGAGCCGCATGGAAAGCGAGTGCTGCGGCGGAAAGTAATCCGCTAGCGTGTAATACGTACAGGCAGGCCACTGCCTGTGCGTGCTACCTCAACTACCCTGCCCCAGTCGACATCCGCATCACGCGCCTTTGTCGCACTAATCACCGCCGCCACTGCCTGGCTATGGTTTAAAGCGCCTTCCAACGGCGGATGTGCTTCCAGATATAAGTCATCACCCTGCCACCCTGCTTTATAGGGTTGATCAATCACCCGGACGCTCGTGCGATTCGGCAGCGTCGCAACCAGACTTGCCACGTGATTGTTGTACATGCGGATACACCCCGACGATACCCGCTGCCC
>CBDUMB010000145.1:0-7573 GCA_965368205.1 uncultured Pseudomonadaceae bacterium
CATGGCCAAATATCTGGGTTTTGCCAAAAATCACGGTAACAAACCGGTCAACAGCCTGAACGGCAAGTTTCCCGCGGAGCGGCTGTTTGCTCTGATTGGCACCAATGAATCTGACTACGATGTGCCGCTTTCAGCAGCAGCGGTAGGCGCCATGAGTGATGGGCTGGTGCGTATAAAAAACGCCTACACCAGCGGATCACCTCGCGCACACGTCCATCGTGCGCACGGCGGCCCGGTGGGCCTGGTGAATTCGGAGGACGGATATCAGAACCTGCACCGATTTCTTTTCGGCGACACGCGCATTGATGGAAAGCTTGAGGTCAATGGCCTGACCCTGCCGAAGAAAATTGAGCAGGCACAGCTGACCAACCAGTCAGTCGACGCAAATCTGTATTTTGAAACGGTAGTCTCAGTACGCGGCGGTCGGGGTTGGAATCTCACCCGACGCAAATTCAGCGAGAATTCAGCGGTGCGACGCCAGCTGAAGCGGTTCTATACGCGGCAAAATACATTCCAGCCCAATTCCGTGGCGTTGTTTTCATCTTTCCTGCGCAAACATCTACTGATCAACAAGCGCATGAAATATATGGCTTTTGCCATCGAGCTGGCTGTATTCACCGATCGCTTTGAGGTAGATCGGAAATGGTGGCTGGACGAACATTTTGACGGCATCAGCTTCCTGAAACAGAAACTGTTTATTGAAATCGCACCTCCAGGAGACGATGGCAGCTGGAAACTGAAATACGCAATCGACAGCCCGGAGAGCAGCTACAAGCAGGTTCAGGCAGAGCCTGGTCAGGATGGGCAATGTCGTTTTGTCATCCCCGTCACAAACAGCAGAAGACCGGGTATCGAAGCGAAGCTGATACTGGATGCATCACCCTGGTCTTGAACCAGAGCAAATTATCTAACAGGAATCCAAACATGTCAGATCTCAACGAATTCAGATTGCAAACCCGTGCCTGGCTGGCACAGAACTGCCCGCCTGGCGCGCGTGGCCCGGGTGAAATTCATACCGGCAGCACCAAGGTCAAACTACAGAACCCTGACACTCAGGTCTGGATGGAGCGTATGGCCGAGCGCGGCTGGACAGTACCGATGTGGCCAAAAGAATATGGCGGCGCCGGCTTGAGCCTGGATGAGGCAAAAATCCTGTTCGCAGAAATGGCCGCGATTGAAGCACGTCCACCACTGGTGAACATGGGCACCCGTATGCTCGGACCAACGTTGCTGGAATACGGCACCGAAGCGCAGAAAAAACGTCACCTGACCACCATCGCCTCAGGCGGTGCAGCCTGGTGCCAGGGCTATAGTGAGCCGGGTGCGGGGTCCGATCTGGCCAGTCTGCGAACCAAAGCTGAAGATAACGGCGATCACTTTGTGATCAACGGCCAGAAAATCTGGACCTCAGGTGCGCAGAACGCAGACTGGATGTTCTGCCTGGTACGCACGGATTTTGACGCGCCGAAACACCAGGGCATCAGTTTCGTGCTGCTGCCCATGGACCAGGAAGGTGTCACCGTGCGCCCCATATCTCTATTGTCTGGCAGCTCACCATTCTGTGAAACATTCCTGGACAATGCCATTGCCAGCAAAGAAGACCTGATCGGCGAATTGAATGACGGCTGGACAGTGGCAAAAAAACTTCTGCAACATGAACGTTCCGGCCAGGGAGGGCTGGGTGCGTCTGCCGCGAAAACCCGGCCTGTCGGCGTCACCGTGGATCTTGCCCTGGAAGAGGTTGCGCGCACCTATATCGGTACACACGCGCAGCGCATAGCCGAGCCCGGGGCACGGCGTCAGGTTACCGAATGGAACATGAACAACACCACCTATGCTTTGACCCAGAAACGAGTGGGTGAGGAACTTCAGGGCGGCGGCACACCGGGTGAAGCCACCTCTATCTTTAAACTGTACGGATCCACCCTGGCCCGGGAAAAACAGGACATTCTGATGCAGCTTATGGGCACCCGTGGAGTGGGTTGGGCAGGAGACGCGTTCACCTCAGACGAACTGGGCACAACGCGTTCCTGGCTTGCCAGCAAAGCGGTGACAATTTACGGCGGCACTAACGAAGTGCAGAGCAATATCATTGCTAAAAGAGTGCTGGGACTGCCCGACTGAGCCGGCAGGCTAACGTGTAAAGCTATAGCGTAAACCCGCAAACGCAGTACGTCCCGGCAAAGCATAACCGATCTGGTCTGTGTTGTTCTCGTCAAACAGATTTTCCACGCGCACATAAACTTCTAACGCGTCGGTGAACGCGTAGGCAGCGTTCACGTTCACCGTTGTGTAACTGTCTATTTCTGTACGTTCGGCGACAAAACCGTTGGTAAAAAAATTACGGAAGTCGCTATCAAACGATTCACCATTGTAGACGGCGCCAGCGGCAAGATTTGCACGCCCCGCAAGAAACGAATGTGCGATACGAATACTGCCCATATGTTCAGGTCGTCGCACCTCAATACCGGTAGGCTCTTGTGCATCGGTATACGTGTAGTTTGCATTCAACACAGTGTCTGGCGATAGCTGCCAGTCTGCGCTGAGCTCTACACCCTGACGATCACTCTCTCCGGCGAGATTGATTACCGAGGGAAAACTGCTGGCAATTTCATTGTCGAGTACAACATCAAAATAGGTGACATCAAGCAGCAGCGCGGCATCGAACAGCGACTGAGAAACACCCACATCCCATCCTGCGGATTCTTCAGGCTCCAGATCCGGATTACCAACAAAGGTTCCCGGCACAAAACCGAACTGCTCCAGGAAAGTTGGGTTGGTCACCGCAGCACCAAAACTGGCATGCAGTCGACTGCCTGAATCGTTTAACAGATAAGCGGCATCCAGAGCATAAGTTGTGGTGTCTGCGAAACCATCATTGTTTTCTAAACGCAGAGAACCGTTGATGAAAAGCTTTTCGGAAAATGCCAGTCGATGTTCCACACCATAGCCAAGCATATCGCGCGCCTGCGTTGGTACCTGACTGGGATCTGCTGGAAACAGGTTCTTGAAGGATTCTTTTTCATATTGCACAAATAACGTGGTTGTTTGACTGACATCGCCCACATCAGACCAGGCCCAACTGCTGTCCAGGTTCACCTGCTCTCTGTCTGACTCACTGCCAAAACTTTCACCATTGAGCTGTGTATCGGTAAACGCAACGGCAAGTCTCGTAGTGGATCGATCATCGAACAAGTTCAGCGTGGTGGTGAATCCAAGGGTCAGATCATCTGTGTCGGAGGTACTGTTGTCATCTACTGGCAAACCCTGCTGGGGCCCACCACTGAAATCAAACCCATCCGTGTCTGTCTGTTTTTCTGTATACCGGGCAAATGCCTGCAGCGTTAACTGTTCTGTTAGATTTACAAACAGCTGCCCACTGACGGTCTGGTTCTCAACTCTGTCATCTTCACCACCCATGACGGAATCATCTGCAGATAAGTCGAATTCGGAGTCACGCTGCACGTAGCTCAGCCGACCTTGCACCCGGCTGTTACCAGCGGCAACCGTCAGGCCTGCATGGCGATTATGGTGACCGCCTACTTCGAGTTCACTCTGTATTGCCAGGCCTTCAACCGGCTGCCGGGTAATGATATTGATCACACCTCCCAAGGCATTGGAACCGTATAAACCACCCTGCGGTCCGCGCAATACCTCAATGCGTTCTATGTCTGCAGACAACAGCGAGGACATGTCGAATTCGCCGGAGCCCGCCGCGGATGCGTCAATACCATCGATCAGGATGACGCTATGGTTGCTTTCCGCCCCGCGAATGCGCACTTGAGTTAAGCCGCCATATCCGCCGCTGCGACTGACCGCTACGCCTGGTACAAAGCGCAACAGATCTGCAGCATATTCGTAGCCGAGATTCTGGATATCAGATTCGTCGAGGACGCTGACCGCCCTCCCCACGGTGAAAGACTCAGTTGGCAGGCGTGAACCGACAACCAGTAATTCTTCTTCAATACGTTCAGATGCCAATACCGGGCAGGCAAACACGCTGAACAGGCTGCCTAACGCAGCATACTTATAAGCACTCATCGACATTCTCCAATAGCCGCTGCACCTCGAGCGGGGCTTGTGTGGTAATGAAGAAAGGATCGGTCTACGGACTGATGAGCTGAAAAAAAACATCGCCTGTTCGCCTTCCCATGCCAAAAGGCACAGTGGCTGTCATGAACAGACATCACTCGAATTACCGTTGCGAGGCCAGTATCAGAATTTCACTGATTTCCCGGACATCCCCCCTCATGTGTGCCTTTATAGCAGGAGATTCCTGCTATAAAGGCTTGCGCATACTATGGGCCTCACTCGCGGCTGGCAAATGCGGCAGATTCAAGATGACCCCAGTTACGCTAATGCTTTATCAAACAGGTGCAATAACCGGCTCCAGGCGCGTTCGGCTTGAGCTTCGTTATACACCCGCGAATCCGGCACACACCACCCATGCAGCGCACCTTCGTAGACTTCAACTTCAGCCTCAAGTCCGGCATCTGCAAAGGCAGCAGCGATAATGTCCTTGGTCTCTGGTTCGCGCTCATCATCGTTTTGGGCAACCGCAAACAGATACTGGGCACGCATATCGGGTACCAGCAGATGTGGGCTGTCAGGTGCATCTGTCACCAGCCGTCCGGCATGGAACGCACCCCCTGCGGCTATACGCTCAGGAAATGCCGCCGCGGTGCGCATAGTCATCGGGCCACCCATACAATAGCCAGTGGTGCCGATACCGCGATTTGTGTCCACCGCCGGTTGAGCATCCAGATAAGCCACAAAGGCGCCTGCGTCTGTCACATTCGTTTGTGGGGTCAGGCTACGGGCATACGGCATGACCACCTCGCGGGTTTCTGCATCCTGAAAGGATGCACCTTCACCTACTACCGGCGCCCTGGCACTTCGGTAATACGGATTGACCACCAGTACCGCATAGCCAGATTCAGCCAGGCGCGTGCCCATCTGCTTGAAGGCTGGACGCAGGCCAAGAATATCCGGCCAGACGATCACTGCCGCATGCGCACCGGATGTGGGATGCACAAAGAAACAATCTGCTTCGCCATCCGGGGTTGATACCACCACATCTGCACCCGTAACCGAAAGTGCATTTGCAACGGGTGGCAGTACAGCCATCAGCGCAGCCCCGGCTGCCAGCGTGCCGAACTGGCGACGACTGATACCTTTGCCTGCCAGATACTTCTCACCGTCATCAACGGTCAGGTCATCACACATCAGACTTCTCCTGTCTATTAGATAGACCCCTATCATCCATAACCTGCCAGCAGATACCAGGCCATATTCTTCAGGCCAGTTAAATCCGCCCGTAGAGCGCCGTAGTATTTTGATGACTATCATTATATTCTTCAGCTTGTCTGCTTATCCAAGCACAGCTCAATGATTGGAGCCCTATGAAAAAAATTGTATTGGTCGCGATTGTCCTGGTCTTACTTGGATATATAGCATGGACCCAGCGCGTTGAACTGCTCGTCTGGGGGATGCCCAAAGTTACCGAACTGGTTTCACCAGTGCCGGAAAACGTACCCACCAACTGGACTTCAGGCCCTACCAGCGCTGCACTCGACCCTGGGGAGCGTCAACCGAATATCATTGTGATCCTTGCAGACGACCTCGGATTTAATGACATCTCTCTGTACAACGGTGGTGCAGGCGACGGCAGCATCATGACACCGAACATTGATGCGCTGGCTCAGGAAGGTGTTCGCTTCAACAACGGTTATGCGGCCAATGCCGTCTGCGCGCCATCCCGCGCATCATTGATGACAGGACGCTATTCAACACGCTTCGGTTTTGAATTCACGCCGTTTTTTAAAACCGGCGCGACCATTTTTCAGTGGATGCAGGATATCGAGCAACCTGCCCTGCCGACCATTATTGATCATGGCAATCTCGAGAGCCTTCCACCGATGGGTGAGCTGGGCATGCCACCCGCAGAGCAGACCATTGCTGAAGTGCTGAAAGCGCAGGGTTATTACACCGCACATATCGGCAAATGGCACCTGGGCAGCACCGCGGAAATGCGACCAACCGGCCAGGGCTTTGACGACAGCCTGTATATGGGTGGCATGTTGTACCTGCCTGAAGATCATCCCGAGGTGGTCAATGCCAAACGCGAGCAGAACGGCATAGAGCGAATGGTCTGGGCAAACGCCAGATATATGGCGGACTTCAACAACCAGGGTAACTTTGCCCCAGAAGGCTATCTGACGGATTACTATACCAACGAAGCCGTTAAGGTCATTGAGGAAAATCGACACCAGCCGTTTTTTTTGTACCTGGCCCATTGGGGTGTACATAACCCGTTGCAGGCGCTGAAAAGCGATTACGACGCGCTATCGCATATTGAAGACCACCACCTGCGTGTCTATTCGGCCATGATCAAATCCCTGGATCGCAGCGTTGGTAAAGTGGTTGAAGCCCTGGACGCCAACGGCTTAACCGACAACACGCTCATCGTATTTACCTCCGACAATGGTGGCGCCGGTTACATTGGCCTCCCGGACGTCAACAAACCCTTTCGCGGCTGGAAACTGACTCATTTTGAAGGCGGTACACACGTGCCCTTTCTGGCCAAATGGCCGGCGCAAATTCCCAGCGGCAGCGTGGTTGATCATCCCGTACATCACGTCGACGTGTTTCACACTGCGGCAGCGGCCGCTGGCGCACAGGTGCCCACAGATCGGAAACTTGATGGCCGCGACCTGGTGCCTTATGTCCGCGGGGAACGATCAGGCCCGCCCCACGACACCTTGTTCTGGCGCGAGGGTTATCACCAGTCGGTATTACATGATGGTTGGAAGCTGATCCGCAGCGACAAGCCAGACAACAAACACTGGCTGTTCCACCTGGCTCAGGATCCAACCGAACAGCACAACCTGGCCCAGCAGATACCCGACCAGGTGGCCCGTTTAAGTGCCCTGCTGGATGCGCACAACGCCGAGCAGGCACCACCAATGTGGCCGAGCATCACCCAGTCACCACAGCTCATCGACAAACACGGTGGCGAGCCTTACGAACCCGGGGACGAATATATTTACTGGCCTAATTGATCGCGCAAGCGGATCTGGTGGCGCTAACAACGGTGCTAAGCTGTCTGGTGAAGCTGCTGCAGACTAATCATCTGCAATCGGGTGCATGCCGCTGTCTGCAATGCCATGGTCACGTCGGTTACCCGGCACACGTATGTCTTCGACCAGGTCTTGAATGTCCTGAGGTGGCGCAGGCGTCAACAACGCAACGCTCATACCAATGCCCAGGGCTAACCACATAAAGACAAAACCAATGCCCTCTGGCGAAACACCAAACAACCACTGGTCAGGGGTGCCACCACCAAATTTGAAAAAGTAAATATAGCCAAAGGTACTCACCAACCCTGTCAGCATGGCGGCGATCGCGCCCTCTTTGTTCATGCGCTTCCAGAATATACCCAGGAAAATAATCGGAAACAGAGACGCGGCGGCAAGACCAAAGGCAAAAGCCACCACCTGCGCGACAAAACCCAACTGACTGGCATAAAGGCCTAACAGACCCGCAGCAAGCACCGCTCCGGCTGCAGAAACGC
>CBDUMB010000146.1:0-7538 GCA_965368205.1 uncultured Pseudomonadaceae bacterium
CCGAAGTAATCCAACCCCTGTCATCAACGAAGTGGTTGCAGCAATTCTGGCTCAGTTCCCGCCCAGCTGAAACAACAACAGAACTAAGAGGTGGGCTCCTGCAATGTCATTGACGTTGCGAGCCCATCAAGACTCTCCCGCAACAACCTGGCCCAGTACTGGGCCATCCGCTTAACTTCTGCCCAGTTGCTTACGCTGTTTGAAGCAAATGGCATGCTCTGACGCTCCGCCGAGCGACGATCCGTCGCACGCAGAAGTACCGTATTACTCTCAGCGTCCAGCAACTCCAGCATCAACGTGGCCTCTCCAGCCGACTCCAGATAAATGTCCACGCGTGCAGAGCGATCAGGCGGCACTTTAGACACGACATCTAACAACCCGGCGCGAAGAATAAGTACATCGGGTCCAATCTCTTCGGTCAATTCAAAGTGCTTGGACTTGCCGAGCTCCTTTACAAACGCATCCGCAAAGGTCTGCTTCAAACGCTCACGGTTCTTCGCATCGATAGGGAAACTGTTTTCCCTGCGTTGCACCGCAGTCAGTCCACTTCTGGCAGCAGCGGAAGTGGGTCGATATTGAATACCTGTCCCTTCCAGCTTGATTCTGGTGTAACCGCTTAAATCCAAATCTGCTCTTGCCCACGCTCGATCTACAGTGGTGTGTGCAAAAGGATAAAGTCCATCAAACGAACGTTCCGCACCTGCAGACGTATCCAGTACAGCTGGAGATGTACACCCTAGCGCCGCTAACACGGCCAAGCCCATGAAAAGTCTCATAAATATCGCCATAACTTTATCTTCCTGTTACCCGTTTTCCGCGACGACGGCGCTATCCGCCACAAACATCCATGTGGCATCTGGCTGCTGACAAAGATTGTAGTTCGCAACACCACGCTGCCCTTTTCGACTGATGTTCAGAAACGCCATGCGCCGGCATGTCTGATTGTCGTACTGAAAAGTCATGATGACTTTCATCGCACCTTTATTCCCGCTGTCTTCGTTCTGCCAGTTAACCTGTTCGCCATCCGGGGAAGCATCCAGCGTGCTGCGCGCATTGGACTTGATGAGATCCCAATCCGCTTCAGTGAAATTCTGCACAGCAGCGCCCCGCATCCAGCCCCAGACGGCATAGGCATCTGACGTCAGGACTAACAACGCCAGCAACACCGTCAGTAGTGTGATTTTACGCGTCATCACATTTTCCTCATTCGTGAAACGGAAGATTCTAGCCGTTTATTTGGCCAGAGTAACTCTGCCAGGCAAACTCAGCCTGCTCTGGAAGCTGAGTAATTTACCTGTACTGTGCAGGGCATTGAGCCTATGCCAGAATGACAACAAACCCAGAGCGGAAAATAAGGAAGGTGGCGATGTCTCAAAAGCGTGCAATGAGTAGTGCTGGCTTCAGGCGAATTGGCGTAACCGCATATGCGATGGTCCTATTCTGCGTTGTGAGCAGCAACACTTTCGCTCAGGACACCAAAGCCACCTTTAAGTTTGCAAATTTTGCCCACGTAGCAGCGCTGTTCGACGAGCGGGGATACACCCAGGCGGCCTGGGAGGCCGGCATCCGCGAAGTGCCCCGTTTGATCATCACCGAGGTACCGTCGCGCTGGAGAAATGAGGTCGCCGAGTCTCTGATGGTTGCAGACAAGAAACGTATCTTCTTTCGCATGCTGGGCCCCCTGGTACTGATTGCTAACGAACGCATCGGTAAAGACCGCAGTATATTGCTCGAACTCATCAAGCGTTATGAAAGTGGCAACACCTTAAACGAAGCCGAGCAGGCCTGGCTGCAAAACATTGCGACTCAGTACAAAGTGACACTGCCCGAACCTCTCTCAAGCGAAGTGTTAACTACCCTTCGCAACCGCGTCGACATCGTTCCGCCATCGTTAGCCATGGCTCAATCCGCAGAAGAAAGTGGTTGGGGCACGTCTCGTTTTGCAGACCTTGGCAATGCACTTTTCGGGCAGTGGACATGGAGTGGTGGTATCGAACCGCTGGACAAACGGGCAGACAAAGGCGCCTACGGTATCGCGCGCTTCGACACGCCGCTGGAGTCTGTAGAGGCGTACATGCGCAACCTCAACACCCACTCGGCCTATGCACAATTGCGCGAGCGCCGCGCTGACATGCACACTACCCACAGGCAACCTGACGGCTACGAACTCGCCAAGTCTCTGACCCGCTATTCAGAACGCGGGGAAGACTATGTACATTCACTGCACGCCATCATGCGGGTCAACAAGCTGCAGCCAGCGGACGAGGCTTTTCTGAGCGCTGAACCAGCGTTGTATCTTGTGCCTGTCGACAAGGCACCCGACTGAGAAAATGCACAGACCTGTACCCAGATAGACTCTTGATTTAAACTCCGCGACCCATTTTACCGAGCGATCTCAAACCATGCGCCGAATGATCCGCAACGCAAGACGCGTTCCTGCTGCCCTCATCGTTCTCTTGTGCGTTCTGACTACGCCTCTGGCTTATGCCGAAGAAGATTCGGGCTACGAGCTATGGGTTTATGCCTGGCTTACCGCACTGGACGGTAACGTGGCCGTTGGGCCGTTGGAATCCGAGGTGAACGCCAGCTTCTCAGACGTGTTGGAAGGCCTGGACTTTGCCTTCATGGCTGCACTGCGCAGCGAGCAGGGTCCATGGGTGTGGACGGTAGATGTCTTCACTGCAAATCTCACCAACGATTTTGCACGCTCAGTTACGGTGAAGACTGACCAACAGATGTTGCGCGCAACCGGTGGCGTACGCCTGGAGAGCGGCATGGAATTTTTCATCGGCGCACGAGCCATAGACATACGCAATACATTGCGGCTGCGGTTGCCGGACAACACCGTTGTCTCCAGCAAAGGCAGCAAAAGCTGGGTCGACCCGATTGTCGGCATGGGTTATCGGGGAGATTTGACTGATCGTCTTGAGTTGGTTGCCACCACTGATATTGGTGGGTTTGGCATCGCCTCGGATCTGTCCTGGTCAGCAACGGCCATGTTACGCTATCACTTCTCCGAGCGATTCAGCATGTCCGGCGGCTATCGCATACTTGATATCGACTACGAAGAAGGCCGCGGTAATCGCAAGTTTGGTTACGACGTTGATACGTCTGGCCCGGCAATTGCGTTGGCCTGGCAGTTCTAAATGCTGACTCTTCGCTTAAGCGCATCGCTGTTTTGCATCCTGCTCTTAGCTGGCGGCTGCACATCCGATGAAGCCAGTGTAGAGGATTCCAGTGTGTCCAACTCGGCGCCCGTTACTGCGGCGGAACTGGCATCAGCCAGCTACACTGGACTCTTCGCCGCGCCGATTCGCCTGAGTGACGGAAAATTTGTCGGTAAAACCTATGCACCAGGCAGCACCACACGCCCCGTTGCAGAACTTGTCACGGCACTGCAGTTGCACGGCGACCTCAATGGCGACAATCTGACGGAAGCTCTGGTGCTGTTGACCACTACTTCAGGTGGCACCGGCACCTATACCCACCTCGCCCTGATGGGTCGACGAGACGGACAACTTGAAAACCTGGACACGGTACTGCTGGGTGATCGCGTGCAGGTTCGCAACCTCAAATCAGACGGTGCCATGGTCCTGGTTGAACTGGTTGAACCCGGCCCCGAAGAGGCTGTTTGCTGCCCGCAGTCGGTTGTTCAACAGCAGTTTCAACTGATTGATGATCGCCTGCTTTTCCAGCGGAAGGTTGAAATAGACAGGCTCTCCCTCGACATGCTTGAAGGCGCAACCTGGGATCTCGTACGTTTGAGTGTGCATGAAACCGATTTGTCGCCTGGCACCGTTACTCTGGAAGTTCGCGACCAGCGTTTTGCTGGCTCGAGTGGTTGCAACCGCTATCAGACTTCTGTAACGGAAACTGACGCAGGCAGCCTTACGCTGGGGCCGATTGCAGGCACCATGATGGCCTGCGGCCCACCTCAGGACGCACTGGAAACCCGTTACCTCGCGGCACTCCAGAATGTTAAACAGATGGGTTTTGTTTTTGGTCAACTTGCGCTCACCTATGACGGCGAAAACGGTACAGATCAGCTGATTTTCAGCAGGCAAAACTCTACCGAGTAACACACATACGGACCTCCACCGGCCAAAAGTGACCGACGCTCTTGTCTGACGGTGACCGCAACGCCCGTTGTATAACAGCGCCACCCTGGGCTAGGCTTGCCGCACACTCTATTCAGGAAAACTGTACTTTGCGTCGAACCGCTGTTGCCTGCTTGTTTTTGGTTGCGTCCATCCTCAACACCTCTCCCACTGCGGCCGCCACGCCGCATGAAGGATATGTTGGTGGTCAAGCCTGTGCGAGCTGCCATGAACAGGAAAGCATCGCATGGCAAGGTTCACACCATGACCTGGCGATGCAGCTGCCCACTGCACAGGCGGTACTTGGCGATTTTGATGACGCTGAATTTACAGCTGCAGGGGTGACAACCCGCTTCTACCGGGATGGCGAACGTTTCATGATTCGCACGGATGGCCCCGATGGCGAGATGCACAGCTATGCGGTCAGCTATACGTTCGGTGCAATACCCCTGCAACAGTACCTCATCGCCTTACCCGGCGGGCGCCTGCAGGCTTTCGGGATCGCATGGGACAGCCGGCCGGAGCAAGCTGGTGGCCAGCGTTGGTTTCACCTGTATCCTGACGACACACCTAAGCCTGGAGATCGCCTACACTGGACAGCCATTGATCAGAACTGGAACCACATGTGTGCCGACTGCCACTCCACCGATCTGCAGAAGCGCTTTGATGCGCCCAGTAACACCTACGCAACCAGCTACGCGGAAATAGACGTGAGTTGCGAAGCCTGCCACGGTCCAGGGGCAGACCATATTGCCTGGGCCGGCCAAATTGAACGTGATGATAATCCAAGGTTGGCTATTCGTTTGAACGAACGTGACGGCGTGTCATGGCTACCACATGAAAAATCGGGCCGTCCTCAGCGCAGCGAACCGCTCACCAGCAGCTTGGAAACAGATACCTGCGCGCGATGTCATTCCCGGCGCGGCAGGCTGTTAGACAACTATCAACACGGCCGTCCTGTCGGTGATCACTACCGGCTAGCGACACTTGATCCGGGCTTGTACCACCCGGACGGCCAGATCCTTGAAGAAGTTTTTGTGCACGGCTCATTTGTACAGAGCCGCATGCACGCTGCAGGCGTCACCTGCAGTGATTGTCACGATCCTCACTCACTCGAGCTGCGGATTCCCAACGATGGCACCTGCCTCAGCTGCCACAGTGTTGGTGACTATGCGCTACGCTCTCATCATAACCATGAGCCGGCCAGTGACGCGGCCCGTTGCGTGAATTGTCACATGCCGGAAACAACCTACATGATTGTAGACCCCCGGCGGGATCATAGTTTCCGTATTCCACGACCTGACCTGACGCTGTCCATGGGTGTACCTAACGCGTGTAATCAGTGCCACACTGATGAAACTGCCGCATGGGCCACGGCGCAGATTAACAGCTGGACAGAAGGAGACCCTGCAGAGGGTTTTCAACAGCATGGTTGGGCCATGTATCTCGCTCAGCAGGGTCTGCCTGCGGCGCGCGATGCGTTGCTGGGTGTGGTCCAAGACCCTGAACAATCGGCCATCGCCCGGGCCAGCGCCATTGTCGCGCTGGAGGCCTGGCTGGACCAGGGTGTTGCGCAGATTGTTACTGCGAATCTGAGCGATCCTTCACCACTGGTGCGTCGCGCCGCGGTCGAGGTGATGTCTTCGGCGCCGGAACAGGTCCGCGCTGAGCTGTTGCCGCCGATGTTGCAGGATGCCGTGCGCGATGTCAGATCTGCTGCGGTCATCGGACTTGCCGGATTACCACCCGGGGCCCTGACGCCGTCTGCAGCCAGCGCCTTTGGACGGGCGCTGACTGATTATCGCGCGACGTTAGAACTGGACGCGGACCGGCCTGAAGCACAGGTCAGCCTGGGCGTACTGCTGACCCAACAGCGCGACATTCAAGGTGCTGAAGCGGCTTATCGCCAGGCGTTGAAACTGGAACCTGCGCACGCACCTGCTGTGGTGAATCTGGTCGATCTGTTTCGAGCCACCAACCGTGGCGCCCAGGGCGGCGAACTACTGATGTCCGCTTTGACCCTCAACCCTGAAGCGGCAGATATCCATCATGCATTTGGCTTGTGGCTCGTACGCCAGCAACGTCCGGATCAAGCGCTGGTTGCGCTGCAACGCGCTGCAACGCTGGCACCGGAAGTGGCTCGCTATGGGTATGTGCTTGCGGTTGCATTACACGGACGTCATCAGATTCAGCCAGCGCTGAATGCGCTGGACAGGGTGTTGAAGCAACACCCCTATCATGCGGAAAGTCTTACCGCTGCCGTTTTCTGGCGACAGCAGATAGGTGCAGACGCTGGTGAATATGCTCAGCGTTTACTCGAGTTGCAGAAGCTCAATCGAGGCAGTTGAGTGGCCATCACACGGGGTTAGGTTCAACTGTGTTGATGGCCTTTACCGTACTTCCGATCAAGTGCACGGCTGCGTGCCAGCAACTCAGTCTCAATCCGATGCACCTCTGCCATATATCGCTGAGCCAGTTTTTCAGGCGGGTGTTCGAGCAGATGAATAAAACCCAGATCAAGGTGCAGGCCGGGAATCGGACACGGGACCAGGGCAACCTGACCCTGTTCCAGCAGATCACCAATGAGCGCCAGCGGAGCAAAGGCAACGGCATTGCTGACCGTAATGAGCTTCAGTACAAGATCCGGATTCACCGTATTCAGGACCGGCAACCACTCGCCCGTCAGCTCATCCAGATAGGCTCCCCGCTGGGCATCCACGTTGATCCGTTTAGGTTTGCGCACCCCAATAACCTGATAATCGAAAATGTCCTTGGTTGAGGGGTTTCGCATGCGCTGCAGTGGATGATCGGGTCTCGTATAACAATACAGGGGCCAGCGCTGCGTGGGCAGGCACTGGATGCGCTCCTCCTCACGCGCCGCCGCCAGATCACAGAACCCCAGATCGATGCGTTGCGCCAGAATATCCTGGGTAATTTCACGATAGTCACCGATGCGCAGCTGGCACAGCAGGTCACCGCTGGCACCCACTAAGCAGGATGCAGCCGTAAGCCCAGACTGTTCAGCAGGAAAAGCACCCAGCCCGATACGAATCTCACCTTCATCCGCAGTGGCATGCCGATCAAGTTCAGCCAGCAAAGACGCTCGCTGACGCAACATCTGCTCTCCATGCAACGCAACAATTTCCCCTTCAGGGGTAAGCCTGACGCGCCCTCGACTGCGCAACAGAAGCTGCTTACCCACTTTTTTCTCCAGCCCCTGGATACTGCGCGTCAGCGCAGACTGAGAAATATGCATCTCTTCGGCCGCCCGCCCGAAATGGCCGTGACGCAGCACCGCTAGAAAATGGCTGATATGGTTTAAATCGAACATTCAGATCCCGGAGGTTGATCAGATTAACGCAATGCGATTTTTGCATCTTACGATAACCACAATGCAATTGACGTAAAAATCAAACCTCTTTAGTGTGGAACAGTGGGAAC
>CBDUMB010000147.1:0-7515 GCA_965368205.1 uncultured Pseudomonadaceae bacterium
CCTCACCGGCAGCGACGACTACACGGCGGTGTTATGGACCCTGAACAACGGCACAGCCCGACATACATTTATCCACGATAACCCCGTACGCGCAGTGGCGCTTTCACAGCAGGGTAACTATTCCTTCACTGCAGCCCAGGGCGACCTGGTTGCTATCTGGGACAACAACAGCGGCGCCCTCAAACACACCCTGCATAACGGCATCAATCACGGCGTGGTCTCCGCACGTTTTTCCAGTGACGAAAATCTCCTCGCCGTAGGGTATGCCAATCGGCGCATTATTTTGTACGACGTAGCATCTGGTCGCGCACTGCAGACCTGGGACCCGGGCACACGCCACGCCATGCGCCCTACAGGAGCAAGCATTCTGGAAATCGCTTTTCGGGAAAACTCGGCAACCCTGCTGGCACTGTCCGGCGACGGCCGCCTGCTGCAGTTGCAGCGCTCTTAAAAAGTAAAACAAGCTCAACCTATGCATTGCAAAGCTGCGCTAAGTGAGTAGTGCAATTGAAATTTTCGCTGGTATAGTTATCCACAGCTTGGTCTGAGGCTACCGTCAGGTTGCCTTCGTTAGACTAAAAAGCAAACAGAAGAAAAAACAAACAGAATAAAAAACAAACAGAATAAAAAGCAGAGTGGACCAGCCTCCTGATCAACATCAGGAGAGCGCAAAAAATAAAAAAAGCGCCGGATACGGACGCTGAATGGGCACAACTTTGTAAATGTCTGGAGAAGAATGGGGGAAGCAAGCTGTATGAAACGGCTGTTTCTTTATGCGCATTAAATGCCCAAGGGGTAAGTGATCGCGCATCGCCGCAATAGCGGTAAAAAGGGGCTGGATTGTAGTGCACGGCTCACGCCAAAGGTGCATTAGGGTCTGGTTATAAAGGACTGAGGTATTGCAAGAAGCGATATCTTCAAACGGTGGGCGATTATGAATTCACCTGTACGTCGCATTCTGGTTATCAATGGCAAAGGCGGTTGCGGTAAAACCACCATTGCTACCAATCTGGCTGTTGCCTACGCCTGTCAGGGCAAAAACGTTGCGTTACTCGACAACGATCCTCAAGCGAGCAGCAGTCACTGGGCCGAATTGCGTGATCCCGAGTTACCACCTGTACAATTGGTTGCCAAGCACGAACGCGCGGGTATGTACGAAACCCAGGCTTTCCATCATCGTCTGCCTGAAGCCACTCAGTACGTGATTGTTGACGGCCACAGCAACGCGCGCGGGCGCGACCTGGAAAGCCTGTTGCGGCAATCCGATTTGATTCTGGTGCCGATGTTACCGTCTTCTATCGATATTCGTGCCGGCGGCAGTTTCATCACCGAACTGTTAACCCATCGCTTATACCGGGCTGCACCACGCCCCGTGGGGGTTATTGCCAACCGTATCCAGCCAAACACAGAGACACATGACAAACTCATGCACTTTCTGGGCTGTCTGGACATTCCGGTTGTTGCGCAATTCCGGGATTCGCCCGTCTACACCGATGCTGCAGAGGCAGGCCGGGGAGTGGTCGACATGCGAGATGTTCGGGCAGCACGAAAAGAAGCTATGGCATGGAAACAGCTTGTGCAGTGGATCGACGAGCAGGCTCTGGTACAACCGGGTTCCGCGGCAAGCATTCGTGCCAAGCTGCAACCCCGTGCCGCTGAGCGAAAAACTGATAACCAATCTATAAGCCAGGCATAATACCCGTTTAGGCAATACGCGCCCGCATATCGCAGGCGCGCTCAATCACTGTACGTTAGTAGCATGTTACGGGCAGATAATCTCCAATTCAGACGCGGCCAGGAGGTGCTTTTCGAGCACCTGAACTTCATTGTGCATCCGGGTCAACGGGTTGCTATTGCCGGCCGCAATGGCGTTGGCAAATCGACCTTGTTTCAACTGATCCTCGGCGAGCTGGAAATTGATGATGGGGAACTGGAAGTACCCACACAGTGGGTTGTCGGCCACATGGAGCAGGAAGCCGAGGTCACCGATCGGCCCGCTCTGGAATATGTCGTTGACGGTCATCAGCAACTGCGCAAAGTTGAAGAAGCGCTTGCACACACTCAGGAACCCAACAAACTGGCTCAGCTGCATGCCGACTTTCAGGACCTTGGTGGCTATGAAGCCCACGCGAAGGCAGGGGAGATCATGTCTGGCCTTGGTTTCAGCAGCGAAGACAGCAACAAACCTTATCGTGAATTCTCCGGTGGTTGGCGGATCCGCCTGAATCTGGCCAAGGCGTTGATGACACCTTGCGACCTGCTGTTGTTAGATGAACCCACAAACCACCTCGACCTTGAAGCCATCATGTGGCTCGAAAACTGGTTGATGCGCTTCGAAGGCACTATTCTTCTGATCGCTCACGATCGCGCCTTTCTGGATGCATGCGCCAGCCACACCCTGTATCTGACCAACCGCTCAGGCCAGCTTTATACCGGCAACTATTCATCTTGCGAAAATCAGCGCGCTGAACGTATGGCCCAGGATCTCGCGGTGCAGGTAAAAGTTGAAGCCCAGGCTGCACATATCCAGAAATTTGTTGACCGCTTTCGCGCAAAAGCGAGCAAGGCCAAACAGGTCCAGAGCCGCATAAAAGCACTGGAGCGCCTGCAGACGAGCGCTGTTGTGCAACTCGATTCACCTTACACCGTCGCCTTCAAAAATCCCGACAAAGTGTCTAACCCGCTTTTTTCTCTGCGTGATGTCTGCCTGGGTTACGGTGAAACACGCGTGTTAGAAAACCTTGGTCAATCTATTCTGCCTGGCGCGCGCATTGGCGTACTGGGACCCAACGGCGCCGGCAAGTCAACATTACTCAAAGCGCTTGTTGGTGACTTGCAGCCTATCGCCGGCGAGCTGACCCGTGGACAGAATTGTGACATCGGCTACTTCGCACAGCACCAGCTTGAAACCCTGGACGAAACCGCAAAAGCCCTGCCGATGTTACAGGACGTGCGTCCGCATTGGCGGGAACAGCAGTGCCGGGATTACCTCGGACGCTGGGGCTTTGACGCAGGCATGATTTCGCGCCCCATACACACTCTGTCAGGCGGCGAAAAGGCGAGGCTGGTGCTGGCTGTTATCGCTCTGGATGAACCTGCAATACTTATTCTTGATGAGCCGACCAACCATCTGGATCTGGACATGCGTGACGCGCTGGCCCTGGCCCTGCAGGATTACGCGGGCGCTGTGGTCATTGTTTCACACGACAGAACGATGCTTGATCAAACCGTTGATGACTTCTGGGTGATAGACAACCATACCCTGAATGTTTATCGCGGCGACCTTAAGGACTACACCACTGCGCGCAAGAATGAAGTAACCAACGGCAAGAGCACAAACACAGATTCCCGCAAAGGTGCCCGACAGGACAGAGCTAAACAACGCGCGTCTTTAAAACAGCTGCGCGACGAAGTACGCAAACTGGAAAAGCAGATGCAGCGGGAGCAGACCTCATTAACAGCAATCGAAACAAAGCTGGCCGACCCGGAAGCATACGAGAGCCTGCCAGCCAGCGAGTTGGACGAATTGTTAGCTGAGGCTGGCAGAATCCGTATATCGCTGGCGAAAACCGAAGAGCAATGGCTCGAATCCAGCACCCGACTTGATCAGGTTTCGGCTTAAGCGTTACGCAACGCTGTTTCTTGACTGAGTGAGCGTTACCGCGGACCGGATGGCGCATGTTCAGGCAGCCTGGGCAGGTTCCCAATCATGCCATCGGGTCGAGCTGCTTTTAACATGCGCTGATAAGCGGATCGCGCTTCCGCTTTCTTTTTCCAGGCTGCGACGTTAGGAAACTGCGCTTCATCAACGATATTCAGTCCCGTTGCCACGTTCAAAGGAAACATCATCATGATGTCAGCAGCAGAGAACTGCGCACCACCAAACCAGGGGTGTTTAGCCAGGTGGTTTTCGGCGTATTGAACGGTTGCTTCGGAATCGACCATGCGTGAACGTTCCGTGGGTGGGTTACGCAGCCATGTGCGATAGTCGGAAAACAACCGGGCAGCCAGACTACCTTCGGCAAAATGCATCCACATCATGTGATTGGCATAGTCTGCGGAGAACAGCTCGGGGGTCAATTTATCCGGCGCATATCGATTCAGAATAACTTCGATAATCGCACCAGACTCGACCAGAATCTGATCACCGATCACCACGGTGGGTGCCATCGGCACATCAGGGTTAACCGCACGGATGTTTGCCATGGAAGCGGAGAGATCACCTCTCTCAAAAACCAGTTCGTAAGGCATGCCTAGCTCTTCCATCAGCCAGACGATCCGTTCCGAACGTCGTCCTTCAAGGTGGTAGATGGTGATATCTGGCGCAGCGCGAGTGACACTGTCGGACTTTTGCGCAGCCTCAGTATTTAACGGGGACCCTAAGGCGACCAACAAGGCAACTACAACAAAAAAATGATTCAAGAACGCTCTCCTGCGCTTGGCTAGCGCATGAGTGTACCTCTTTAGTCACAATTGAATGGCAGAATTCTGCTTCCGGCCTGCTGGAGAAAAACTAGTCGTCCGTCACTTCAATCTTAACAACCACTTCTTTACCGTTTTCATCCGGTGCATTGATGCGGATTACGCGCGTCTGGGTTGTGTTCGCCGATGCCAGCAGCTCATCCGCGCTGACGTCGAGTGTGCGGTTTTTACCGCGGCGTTTCACTTCAATTTCAGCTGTATCTTCGACTTCGCCGAGAAGCTTGTAGGCCATATCCAGATCGGTAACGTCAACTTTGTTCACTGCAAGCAGGATATCGCCCGCTTTCAGTGCTGAACCGGGCGCAGGTTCTACCACCAGCACACCCGCATCAACATCGAAATAACTCGCCAGATCACCATCCACAGACATCAACTGTCTGGAAATGATGGTCTTGGACACCATTTTGTGTCCCGCACCATCTGGCATCAGCACCAGCGAATCAAGATCAACGGGCAACACATCGCCCAGCTTCGCCATTTTCTCCTGCACCATGGTCATCATGTGAGCGGAGTGCGCCTGCGTCGTCACGGTTGCAGTCTGACGCTCTCCGTTGCGGTCGAAGACTACTTCCACCTCATCACCAGGAGACACCTGTTTCATATAATTAGAGAGCGCACGCATCGGACTCTCGGCTTCACTGATAGACAGGTCATCCATTTTTACAATGAGGTCACCCGCAGCGAGGCCCGCCTGATCCGCACCACCGCCAGGGGTCACACCAAACAGCTCAACGCCGCCGTCATCGGCGCCATCACCCAGCAGAATCCCTAACATTGCCCGGTCTTTGCCTTCCCCAGCAGAATACCGCTGACGATATAACTCAGCCAGCATCCGAGCTGCCTCATCCAGATCACGCTGGACTTCGGCTATTTCTTTGTCTAACTCTTCATCACCGGCCAAAGCTACCGGACTGAAAAGCAACATCATCAGGAAAGCCACACATACTCGAAACATTACATACTCCTGCCGTTATCGAACAATCGCGCCGCATCACCGCTACGGATTGCTACCAAACTTTCTAACAATTCAACGCGTTTCATCCACAGGGCCTGGCGCTGCGCACTGTCCATGTCTGCCGCGTCATACAAACGCGCAATCTGCCCGTCAACATCTGCAAGACGAAACAACAAAGTTTCCTCCAGCGCGGTCGGCGCGGGCATACCCTCATAAGTGGTATGCGGACCATCCGCCGCCTGCGCCAGTGGGTTAACGCCATACAGACGTTGCTCTAAATCTCGCGACTGGCGCATCAAGCCCGCTAACTGAGCACCGCTGTTATCCATCGAATCTAAACTGGTGTACTGCGCCGGACCTGTGTTGTTTCCGATATCCGAAACCGGCCCGCCAAACAGCATAAACATGCCAACCACTGAAGCAAAAAATACCGAGGCAGCGGTAGCCATGGGATAACGCAGCCATATACTGCGCTTTGCAGGCGCAGGCATAGCCTGCAGCCAGATTTCGTCATCCACGGGCACATCCGGCAGCGACTGCAGCGCAATGCCAAGCCCCCGAATCTGCTCGAGTTGCTCGATGACTTCCGGATCGTCTACCTGCAGATCTGCGCTGCGCGGCTGACCGTCACGAAGTGCAAGGAGATCCGATATTTCCCAAGGTCGTTTTTGCATGTTGACCCTCTATTTCCTGTTTTGCCGCAGTGTCTTCCAACTGCGCCTGTTCACTGTTGCGTTGTTTCTGCCAGTTCAGCAGCTTTTCGTAAGCCCGAGCTAACTGGGATTTCGAAAAGCTCGCCGTCTTACCCATCAACTCACCTATTTCTTTATGCGTGTAGCCTTCAACATCGTGCAGCCACACCACCGTGCGCGCCTCATCTGACAAAGCGCCCAGCGCGTGTTCGAGGGTGGGTAGTTGAACAGCCCACTCCATCGAATTATCCGGCTCTCTGGACGCAAAAATTTCTTCTGCGTCTGCGTCGCTACGGCGCGCATGCCAGGGCGATCGCAGACGCATGAGACAATGATTAACCGCCACTCTGCGTACCCAGGGCCGAATCGCGTCGACATCTTTGATCTGCCCGGCTTTTTCGACCAGGTCGATGAAAGTATCCTGCACAACTTCTTCAGCCAGGCCTCGATCCTGCAGGATTCGACTGGCAAGATTCATCACCGCACGGGCGAGCAGGCGATAGGCATCCGCGAGCGCGTTACGATCACCACGCAACACCCCTTTCGCTACCCCCGGCGGTATTTGAATGTCTGAAAATCCCGACATACTCAATAGATGCCTGAAAAGTCCATAGGGTCGCAGTTTTCATCACAAAAGTGCAAAAAAACCCAGTACATTCTCAACTGAACAAAAAGGTGACCAGGTTAGGACCGAAAAGACAGACCATGAGTTATTCAACCGCAGGTAAAGCCGCGCTGATTGAGCGGTTAAGCTCAGTGTTTGTCGCCCGTGGCTATGATGGCGCAACGCTGAACCACCTGGCTGAGGCAACCGGCCTGAGCAAAGCCTCTCTTTATCATCACTTTCCAGGCGGCAAGCCCGAAATGTCCGCAGTACTGGTCCGCCACGCCATAGCCGACCTGCAACGACAGGCGTTCAGTCAATTACACGGCTCTAACGCGCCGGCCGAGCGGCTGGCAGATTTCATTAAAGGCTTCGCAAGCTACACTCGAAACGGCAGCACCGACTGTCTGTTAGCCGTATTCAGCCACCACCGCACAGCATCCGCAGATGATGAACAGCAGATACAGAACATCGCGACGCAATTTGCCGACTGGCACAATGCGCTGACTGCGGTTTTTGAAGAAGCGGGCTGCAAGCCCAAGCGCGCAGCTCAGGACGCACGGCAGTTGTTATCGACCTTATACGGGGCGCTGTTAACCGCTAAGATGTTCGATGATCAGACCTTGTTCCGGCAAGCGGTAAAACGCTGCCGCAAAGACATTGTTAACCGCTTTACTTAACACCCACTGGTATTTTTAAGAGGTCGCCATGCGCCAATTTCCTTCCGCCCGGCTGCGCCGCAATCGCACAGATGACTTTATCCGTCGCCTGGTGCGTGAAAA
>CBDUMB010000148.1:0-7467 GCA_965368205.1 uncultured Pseudomonadaceae bacterium
GATTCTGGCGCTGATGGGGTCTCAATTCATGACCGCACAGTCAGTGCCAGCGATTCACAATATTTCAACCGACACACAGGACCCGCCCGGGTTTGACAAAATTGTCGCGCTGCGCGGCGCAGACTCAAATCCTCTGGACTATGACGCAGAAAAGCTTGCCGCGGTTCAGCGCGAAGCTTACCCACAGGTGCAATCGTTGATTACCGAAGTCGCGCCAGGCGAAGTGCTTAATCGGGCGGTGACTGTTCTGAAAGATATGGGACTTGAGATTGTTGACACAAATGCCGCCGCCGGTCGCGTGGAAGCAACAGATACCACCTTCTGGTTTGGTTTCAAAGATGATGTCGTGGTACGCGTGCGTCCGGAAGGCAGCGGTAGCATCGTTGATGTGCGCAGTGTTTCTCGCGTGGGTCAGTCCGATCTGGGTAAAAACGCGGAGCGTATCAGTGAAATTCTGGCAGGATTAAAGGCAATCTAGCTCACCTGTTTTGCCAGTGGGCCTACATCTTGATTTGATCACCTGACACATGCTGGCAGCGTCAACGTTGCCGTATGTGTCTTGTGGCCCCAGATCCAACTCCTTCATCTTTAAGCCTTTTCCGTAACGAAGTTCTGTTGCCGCAGGCTTCTGGCTTCGGCGTTACTTTGCCCTGGCAGCAGCCCTGGCTGACAACCCTCTCAATTGCCACCGGTATTGGCTTGTGCCTGGCGCTCGTTTTTTTATCCCAGCTTAACTATGCCGAAAAAATTGCCGTGGCCGGCAAGGTGCAACCCTTGCAAAAGCCGGTTGTTGTTGCTGCTCCCGAGGCGGGCACGGTCGTAGATGTGCTGGTTGCCAATGGGGATATCGTTGTCCAGGGAGCGCGATTGTTCAGCCTGAACCGGGCTGTACATGATCTCAGTGGGCGTTCCGCCAACTTCAGAGCGGCTCAGTCGATACAAGCGCAATTGCGTAGTTTACGTGCCACCCGAGCGGAGTATGTCAAAACCCAGGCACTGGAAGAGCAACTGTTAAGAGAACAGCTGTCTGCGACTCAGGCTCAACAAGCCAGTGCACGTGGTCAGACGTTTCTGTTGTCTCGGCAGCTTGATATGTCCAGCAGACAATTACAGAAAGCACAGCGACTCGCGGGTGATGGTTGGTTGAGTGAGCAGGATCTTGAGCAAAGTCATCAACAGCATTTTCGCGCTGAGGAAGCGCTGCTGTTGGCGCGCCGCGCTGCGGAGGCGCTGACAGCAGATGCCCTGGGTATGGATACGCGCATTACACTGCAACAGCAGAAATCGTTATTGCGTCAGGCCGAATATGACATGGACGTGCAGCAATTAGAGCTGCAGCTGGCTGCTGTACAGCGTGATGATTTCAGGCTGGTGAAGGCACCCGTTGCGGGGAAGGTAGATGATTTGCTGCTGCAGCCTGGTGAGCGGATCAGTGCAGGCAAGCCTGCCCTCACTCTTGTTCAGCAGAGTGATCAAGCTCAGCAGGTGTTGCTCTCATTACCCTCCACCGCAGCCGGCCGTGTAGCCGTCGATATGCCTGTGCGTTTGCGTTTCAGTGGCTTCCCCTATCAGCGTTTTGGGGTTGGGGCCGGGACTGTGCGTCAGATCAGCAGCGTCGCAGATGCAGCCCGCCCGATTTACCGCGTCTGGGTAGACGTTCAGGCATTGCCTGAAGCGATAGCGACGCTGCCGGCAGGTATGTTGGTTGAAGCGGACATTGTGCTGCAGCAGCAGCCAATCTGGCGCTGGTTGCTGCAGCCGGTTATGGCAGCGTGGCGCCGCTTGTGAAGGCGACGCCCATATATCTGCAGGACACGCGTAATGAATGTGGTCTTGCGTGTCTGGCCATGGTGGCACATGTCTACAATGCTGACATCGACCTGTACAGCTTGCGACATCAGTTTGCGGGCTCGGTGCAGGCGTTATCGCTGCATTTGATCAGCCGGATGGCTGCGCAACTGGGTTTGCAGGCGAGGGGAATCCGCTGCGAGCCTGATGGCCTGAAACAACTTAAGCGTCCGGCAATATTACATTGGCAGATGGATCACTTTGTTGTGCTTGTTGCGGTGCGCGCCAGAGGCTGTGTGATACACGATCCGAATCTGGGGCGGGTGACTTGTTCCTGGCAGGAAGTGAGCGAGAAGTTCACCGGAGTGGCGTTGGAGCTATGGCCTGATGTCGGCGGTATGACCTCACAACCGGTTGCCCACCGTCTGGGCTGGAAACAGCTCTGGACGTTAATGCAGCGTGGCCGTGGACAATTCTATCTGTTGGTTTTGCTGACGCTGGCGTTGCAGATTCTGGTTCTGTTGGGGCCCTGGCACGTCCAGTGGACTGTGGATGATGCGCTGCTCAGCGGTGACAAAACACTGATCAGTGTTTTGTGTATGGGGTTTGGGCTGCTGCTGTTATTGCGCGTGGCTGCCCATCTGCTGCGGGGCCTGGTGAGTCTGCGGCTGGGTTTTACGCTGTCGTTTTATCTGGGTGGCTACCTGCTACAGCATCTTCTGCGTCTACCTAACGGTTGGTTTGAATCCCGTCATGTTGGTGACGTGGTTTCCCGCTTTGCGTCGCTGCAACCCGTACGCGACCTGTTTACCCAGGGTTTGGCGGTGATGCTTGTGGATGCGGTCATGGTGGTGCTCAGCCTGTTGATGCTGTTTGTATACGATCCGGCAATAGCGCTGGTTGTATTGGCAACACACAGCTGTTTTCTGCTGTTACAGATGCTGGCGACAGGGCGCTTGCGCCAACAGACCCTTGGGGTGGTGGTTGCGCAAGCGCAGGAGCAGTCGCACCTTATCGAAACTGTCCGTTCTATCTTCAATGTCAAAGCTTACCAGCAGGAAAGTTCTCGTTTAGCCCAGTGGCAGAACCTGCATGCAAAATCATTAAAGCAGGCTTTAGGACTGCAACAGACCCAGTTAGGTCTTGGTGTCGGTGCCATGTTTGTCGGTGGCGCCGAGTTAATCGTAGTGATTTATCTGGCAGCACATGCAGTTCTTGCGGGCAGCTTAACCGTTGGTATGTTGTTTGCGTTTTTAAGTTACCGAAGTCACTTTACTGAGCGGCTGCGAAGTTTGGTTGACCAGTGGCTTAACCTGCGGGCAATGACCTCCCATCTCGAGCGACTTGCAGATTTCTGGTTTGCTGCCCCGGAGCTTCCAGCTTCTGAAGGCGGCGCGCACCTGGTGCCGTCGATGCGAATCCGGCAAGCAGAAACGCTGGCTCTGGACGCGGTGGACTTCCGCCACGATGAGCGCAGCGCCTGGTTGTTGCGGGGCGCAAACCTTCAGATTGCGCCGGGCGAATGGGTTGCCATTGTCGGTGATTCAGGAACCGGTAAAACAACATTGTTGAAATTGTTGATGGGTTTTGTGGCGCCGTGTGCGGGTCAGGTTCTGATAGGGCAAAGCCCGCTGCGCGGTCCAACAGTGCAATCCCTGCGCCATCACAGCGCGTGTGTCATGCAGGGGGATACGTTTTTCAGCGGCAGTATCATGGAAAATATTGCGCTGTTTGAAACCCCGGACCTGCCCCGTGTGTTGGCCTGTCTGGAGGCGGTGGGTATGCGCGAAGTCATTGAGCAGATGCCGCTGAAACAACTCAGTCCGATAGGGGATCTCAGCAGTGGCCTGTCAACCGGGCAGATGCAACGGCTGGTGCTGGCACGAGCGTTGTATCGTCAGCCTGATTATCTGTTTCTCGATGAATGTACGGCAAACCTCGATCAGGCAAGTGTAAGACACATACGTACGCTGTTAGGCAAGCTCACCTGCAGTCGCGTTGTTGTTACCCATGACTGGGAATTTGCCTCGGCCGCAGATCGCGTATTTGAACTGCGCGAAGGTCAACTGCATCTGCGTGATGTTAAAAGCGCAGCAACTCAGTCTGCAGGGTAACCAGGTCAACAATACCAATCGCGTTGTAGCCCTGCATGTGTCCGGCACATTCGCCGGGATTAAATATTGTTGTCTGTTGCCCCCACTGTTCATGCCGATACAGATGGGTATGGCCATGCAGAGCAAGCTCGTGCTCGTGCGCAAGGTGCCCATCGAATTCCAATGGATCATGTACAACAATTATTCGGCGTCCAGCCCAGACGGGTGTGAAAGGGGGCTCGTGAAAATCAAAGCCATGTTCGGCAATAGCCGGTTCCAGGGTGTCGCGTTCCTGGTCATTGTTGCCATAGACGCCGGACATAGGCGCATTCAGGTGAGCAAAAACACTGATGGTTTTGGCCTGCGTGATATCACCAGTGTGTACCACGTGATCAACGTCTGCTGCGTTGAACAGCTCAACGATCTTGGCGACGTTTTTCAGATTGTTGTGGGTATCGCTGACTACGCCAATTCGCATGCGGCGGGTCTCGTAGTTTAGATGTACGTAACAAAACGCCGGACGTGGAGACCACGTCCGGCGTTACTTGAGTTAAGCGGTTGCTTACGCTTTTTCTAGAATGTGAATGCCACAGGCGGAGCCCAGGCCAATCACGTGGGTCATGCCGAAGCGCGCCCCTTCAACCTGACGAGCGCCCGCTTCACCGCGCAGGTGCGTGGCGATTTCGTAGATGTTGGCGATGCCGGTTGCACCCAGCGGATGTCCTTTAGAGAGCAGACCGCCGGATACATTAACGGGAATGCGGCCACCCAGCGCAACCTCACCTTCGTCGATCATGCGTCCTGCTTCACCGTCGCCACATAGGCCAAGGTTCTCGTAGTGCAGAATCTCAGCGGTGGCAAAACAGTCATGCAGTTCAACCAGGTTGATGTCTTCCGGACCAATGCCTGCCATTTCGTATGCTTCGGCGACGGCTTTGCGGGTGCAGGAGTTCACATCCGGCATGACCAGGTCACGTTCCTGCCATGGATCTGATGCCATAACTGAAGCGCGGACCTTCACTGCACGACCCATCAGGCCGAGTTCTTTAACTTTTTTCTCGGAGCACAACACAGCGGCGGCGGAGCCGTCCACGTTAACTGAGCACATCAGTTTGGTGTTTGGGTACGAGATCATTTCAGCATTCATCACAGTTTCCAGCGGTGTTTCGATCTGATACATCGCTTTGGGGTTCAAAGTGGAGTGGTGATGGTTTTTCACCGACACCTTGGCAAACTGCTCAAAAGTAGTGCCATATTTGCGCGCATGTTCCATCCCCGCTTCAGCAAAAACTGCGGGCATGGTGCCTGAACCCAGTAAACCTTCTTTGGAAATGCCGGTGGCGCCGCCAGCACCGCCGAGCAGGCCTTTGCCCATCTGTTCAACGCCCACTGTCAACACGCAGTCGTACAAGCCGGCTTTAATTGACGCCCAGCCTTCACGGAATGCGGTTGCGCCGGTTGCACAGGCGTTGGCAACGTTGACAACAGGGATACCTGTCTGGCCAATCTCCTGCAGCATACGCTGGCCTACCATGCCGGAGGCCTGGCCGAGGTTGCCTGAATACAGGGCCTGCATGTCCTGAATGGTGAGTCCACAGTCATCCAGTGCCATAAGTGCGGCTTGAGCACCAATTTGAGGAACGGTTTTGTCCGGAAAACGACCGAACTTGATCATGTCTACGCCAACAACATATACGTCTGTCATTAGAATCTCCTGTTAGCTAGCTTTGGGTTGGAAGAAGTATGCAAGATAGGCATTGCCGTCACGATCTTTACGTCCGAGGGCGTCGTCAAATACAACGTCGACGGGCATGTCGAATTCGATATTGGCTGGATCCGGCTCTACGCCGATCAGGTTGCCTTTGATGGCGGTGCCGTCATCCAGGTCGACAATGGCGCTGATGTAGGGCACTTCGATGCCTGGGAATGAGCGGTGCACAATCGAGTAGGAATACAGTTTGCCGCTGTTGGGCAATGTCACGGTCTGCATCTGGTCGCGTGCTCCACATTTGGAACATACGCTGCGTTCACCTAAGAACGTTGCACCGCAATTGCCACATTTGTGGCCTTCCAGATATGGGTCGCCGCCTTCTGGTATTTTCAGAAAAGGCACTACGGGTAATGGCTGTTCGCTCAAGGTCTCCCCCTTTTTATGTGGTCGGAATCAACCGCTGGCTGATCTGTCTTTTGTCAAATCAAACCATCGAAGTTGAATGGAATGGTTAGTTTCCCGGAACATAGAGCTTACTATTGCGTGGGGTTCCACGCTACTGTGTTGGGATGTGCACTTCTGGTTTTGAAAGAGGTTGTTTTAATAGCTCTTGGTTCTAGCAATATGCGTTTACACCGCCCTCAGGGTTGTGCAGGGTGAAGCTGGGAGCACTTGAAGTTTAAGGGGATTGAGTGAGATCGCTGAAAGTAAAAGAATATATGTCCACGCGTCTGATTACGTTCAAAGCAGACACCAATGTTGTTGCTGCTATGGCCGTGTTGTTGAAGGAAAAAATTTCCGGAGCACCGGTCGTTGATGATGACGGTAACCTTCTCGGTGTGCTTTCTGAGGTGGATATCATGCAGGTCATTGTGCAGGACAGTTATTACGATGAAGCCACCGGCATTGTCGGCGATTTCATGCATTCACCCGCGGAAGTGGTTGATCCGGATACAGATATTTATACCTTGGCTGAACGCTTCATTCAGGAAGGCCGCAGACGGTACCCTGTAGTCAGCAATGGCCGGCTTGTAGGGCAGATCTCTCGTCGGGACGTACTGCGGGCAGTGGAAAATATGCTGCAGCACAAGACATAGTTGACCCTGTCGATCACAGTTTACCGCGGATAATCTCGTTAACCTGTTGTGGGTTTGCTTTGCCCTGTGTCAGCTTCATGACCTGGCCAACAAAAAAACCTAACAATTTGTCTTTACCGCCGCGCAGCTGCTCAAGCTGCGCAGGATTGTCTGCCATGACCTGCTCGACAATGGCTTCCAGTTCGCCGCTGTCGCTCATTTGTTTCAGGTTCAACGTGTCTATCAGCTCATCAACATCGGTATCAGCTGTACGTAAGGCGTCAAAGAGTGTTTTAGCGGTCTTCGAAGATAAGGTGCCATCGTCCAGGCGCGCGATCAGTTGACCCAGCTGCTGGGGTGACACGGGGCTCTGCGTGATGTCGAGATCCGCTTTGTTCAACACAGCCGCCAGCTCTCCCATTATCCAGTTGGCACTCTGTTTTGCGTTGCCACAAATCGTGACTGTCTCATCAAAAAAGTTGGCGACGTCGGGGTCGTTGCTCAGCCATGCAGCATCATAGGGAGACAGCTCCAGCGCCTCGCAATACCGTTGTTGTCGCGCCTCAGGTAGTTCAGGAAGCTGTGTCCGGATGTCTTCAACAAAAGCTTCGCTGAAAACCAACGGCAGGAGATCTGGATCCGGGAAGTAGCGGTAATCAGCGCTGAGCTCTTTGCCACGCATTGATCGTGTTTCGTCTTTGTCCGGATCGTACAGGCGTGTTTCGCGTTCAATCTTTCCGCCGTTTTCTAACACTTCAATCTGACGCTGGATTTCGTAATTGATCGCGCGCTCGACGAA
>CBDUMB010000149.1:0-7446 GCA_965368205.1 uncultured Pseudomonadaceae bacterium
ACTCCTGCGCATCAAAACAAATGGTATACAGATGTTGAGGCTGTTCGCCCTGACCGTGGGCATTGGTGTCCGGATACACCCAGGACCCATGCAGTGCCACTACCGTACCTAATCTACCGCGCGCATAAGCCGGCAGCCTGGTATGCCCGGGTACCGGGAACATGCTTGTCAGCACGCAGTCACCGATGGAAAACCGCGCGGGGGCATCCGAGTTTCGCTCTGCCGTTGGCCGAGACTCACGGGCCGGGCTGACGGCGTCCTTGATTTTCTGTTCAGTCCGCGACAGACCATCATCATGCATTGGTCGCGCAGCCACCCGCTCGTTGCCCTGTGCACCAAAAGTCACGGCGCGGTCGGTAATCTGTTGTTGTTCGAGAACGCCGCCTTCTACCAGCAGGTTTTCAGCAGCACCGAGCCACCGTCCATAATAACCGTCATCGAGATAGCTGATGGGGTCTATACGTTCAACGGCATGCCTGAAATGGTCGGCGTTATGCATAACACCGGCCGCAGCAAGGCTATTGATCATTGTGAAGACGCTGCCGTGCCAACGCTGGGAAAACCCCTGCCCATGGTCATCAGGGTCAACGGCACCAAAGCCATGTTTGCCACCCAGATCGTGTATGCCGTCCATCTACGCCTGCCTCCCGCCAACCAGCTCAAGCAATGTCGGTACGCCGTCACCACCCGCCTTGAAATCCATCATGAAACGGTGATGGCCACTGTGCACTATCTGTTCTATTTCGTCCGGCATGATCACCTGGGCTTCGCACCCTGGTGGAACCAGCAACTCCAGTTCAAAACGATCTTCTTTTATCCACCAGCTGACATCAAAACGTCCCATCGGGGTGCGCAACGACGCCTCTACAAATTGTACCGGCGCACCTGCCAGAAACTGTTTCCCTAAAGGCGGTCGAGGACGTACACGAACCGCACGGAAAGCATTTTTGTCGATCGCATAATCATCCTGCAATTTAATGCCAACCAGCGACTCCAGCAGCCAGGTCAGAACCCCGACGTTAGCCATTTCGGGACAGCCTGGCTGCCGAGCGACCAGACGATCTCCGGCATGAACCGCCGCCAACCAGCTTGGCGAACTGGTCTGTAACAAGACCATATACGCAATATCCAGACGCTCAGCTGCGGTTAACACCGGCAGCAGGTGTGGCAGCACAAGGGGTGCAGCATTACTGTGATAGTTCTGCTGTTGAAGCAGCTCAACCAGGCGTTGCTCGGCGCGCTGCCGTTCTTTGTCTTCCAGCAAACCGAAGTGCAAAACTGCGATATAAGCTGATTCTGAGTCACAGGCCACGTGCCCATCTCCGGTGAGATAGCGCTGGCGAAACGCCTGGCGCACCTCGCTCGCCAGACCATGCAGCAACTCATGATCACTCAGCAAAGCCAGCACACTGGCCTTGCGCGCCAGACAACGCAAAGCGTCATATATCGTGCAACTGGCCACCAGCGGGTTTGTTGCACCGTCACCATACAGAGAGGTGTTGCTCGGGGCGCGCAGGAGATGTGTATTGGCATGCCGATAACTCAGCGCAATGGCACGCAACTGTGGATACGCACGTTTAAGTACCTGCACATCACCGTGGCTGCGGTAATGTTGCCAGACCGTCGCCACCAGCGCTTCGAATTCAGCAAATTCATCGTAAGGTAGACATTCGTCTGCACCCACTACTGCAGGTATTAACGGATTGCTGCTCGCAGGCGCACCGCGCGCGGGCGTCAGCTTGGCAAGCGCGTCCTCAAGCCACTTCAGCACCAGACCGGGACTTCTGTCCTGACCGGCAAAACAGGGCATCCAGGTACCCGCGGCAGTAAAGTCGGGCAAGCGATCTGCCAGCGCAACACCTTTCATCGGCACAGTAAATGCTGCGCTTCTAAAACTGTTATCAATGATTTCAAACAACTGATTCAAAGTGGCGTGGTCAGTGCGCACACTCACAGGGCTGGACTCCAGCGCAGCAATGCGCAACGCTGTGGCATGACTGACCTCGGTCAGATGCGGCGTGAACTCCACTTTAAGATAACGAAACGAATGCAGCGCAAACAGTCCTTCATGACTGGTAGTCGCATCCGCAACTGTCACAAGACTATCTTCGCTGGCATTGGCAAAAGACTTATCAAGACTGTAGTGCAGCAGCAGCACATCACTTTGACGACACCTTAGAGACAAATTCACCCGACCAACCAGCTGATCCCCAAAATCAAACAATGCCGTACTGCGTCCCGCAGCCTTAGTGACCAACGGTTCGGTCATGGGGCGCAGCGCCTGAACCACACCAAACAAGGCATGCGGCAGACTTCTCAGCTCAGGGTTGAAGCTGATTCTTTCTACCGGCTGCCAGCCGGCATCATCAAAACCCGGCTCTGTCCAACCCTCAAGCAATTGCGCAGCGTCAGCATGCTCGCCAGCGTTGATATCCGCAGCCAGCAGATGGCTGGGTGCCCAGCGCCACTGCTCATCAGAATTGACTTCGAACTGCTCCCCATCCGCCAGCGTGGCGACAAGACGCAGACGCAGATAGGGTCGATTGCCATATCGGGCTCGACCCAAACCAGGTAATGCGCCGGCAAAATAGCCATCACTGAGTAACACAGCCACCGCGTTGGGTTCGGCCAGAAGCCGTTCAGTGACATCAAAACTCTGATAAAAAACTTTTTCCCCGAATGCGGTCCAGCTTGCGTGACTGCCGGCGGGAACCACGGACACGCCGTTTACATAAAGTTTGAAGTCACCCGCTACGGCGATGTAGAGACGCGCGGTGGCTACCGGCTGAGTAATCAGGAAATCTCGACGCAGACCCACAGCGTGGACACCCCGTCGAGCGCTGCCCTGCAACGCGCCGGCAATCCAGGGGCCATGCCAGTCTGCATCATGCAGGAGGCCCATTTCGAAGCTGGCTGGATCACTCCAGTCGCCTGGTATGCCGTCACTGTCGCAGGTGCGTACTTTCCACCAGGCTTTTTGCCCGGTAGCAAGGCGTATGCCGCGATATTCAACGTTCAGAGTCTGATGGGTTTCAACGCGACCACTGTGCCAGAGATCACCCTGATCCTGATTCAGGAGCGCAAGTTTGGAAGCGACAAGGATCTCGTAGGCCGACTGAACTTCAGCAGGCCGTGGGTCGTTCACCCACCAGGAAAAGCGTGGTGATGTGACATCCACGCCCAATGGGTTTTGCATGAACTCGCAGCGAAGCCGGAGCGGAGCGCTTGGCATTGTCGCTGTGATTCCCCGTTCAATATGGAGCCGCTAGTTTGCGCCAGCGATCCGCCACACGCAAGAATTGTCGAGGATAAAGGCGCCATCCAGGCCTATAAATAGTCATCCAGCAAAGCCTGCTGACGGGTGGCAAAAACCTCACGAAGCAAACTCACCAGCAGTTGCACCCGACGGGCATTGCGTAACTCCGGGTGCGTCAGCAGCCACAGAGTTGGACTTTTCTGCACAGGCATCTGCGGCAACCGTTGTAACTGCTCAGGCTCAGGCCATTGCCCTTGATCAGCACTGAGATAACAAGGCAACACACCAACGCCCATATGCACCCGAATACAGGTCTGCTGCATAAACACCTGATCGCAGCGAATACGCACCCGACTCTGAGCAAAATACCGTTCTCGCAGGCTGGCGTAAAAACCCATCACCTCGCCACGTGCCGCCCAGTCAATCCACGCAAGACCGGCAGCATCTGCTGAGGAGATGTCGTGCTCGGCAATATATTTACGGCTGCCATAGGCCGCCACCGCTACCTGATACAGGGGCCTGCCCACCATTGTGTCCGGCGGGGTTTCCGTCGCCAGAATAGCAACATCAACGTCGGCATTGGCAATATCGAGGTTGCCATGTACAGGAATGATTTCCAGCTCAATTTCATCATACTGCTCACAAAACTGGGCCAGATCGGCCAACACAAAACTCACCGCGAGTACATCAGGCACAGCCAGGCGAATCTTGCCTTCCAAACGTTGATTTCGCCCCTGTAACTGAGCATCCAGCTGGTTGAGCTGCTCACCAAGAACATCAATCTGCCTGGCAACGTCGGCGCCTTCGGCGGTGATCTGCAAACCTGTATTTGTGCGCAGAAACAACATAACCCCCAACCGCGACTCCAGCGCTTCCAGACGTCGGGTAACCGTTGACGGATTTACCTGCAACTCGCTAGCTGCACCACGGACGCTACCCGCTCGAGCTACTGCAGCAAAAAAGCGAAAATCGTCCCAGTTCATGCCATGTACCCCTTAGCAGGTGTTATTTTTCAGATCCTTCCGGGAGACCAAGAGTAGGGTGATCGTTGCATAAACGCAACGTGTTGTTGCGTTACTTAGGGTTGCATTTATTGTTACCCAAAGTAACATACTCTCCATCGAACAAAACCAGTTCCGTGAGGGTCATCCGATACCCCCCCTCCCCTCCCCTCCTCGGATGCCCCTCTTATCTTCAAGAGTAGAAGTGGCTGGAGATCCTTAGAAAGATCTCAGCCCTTCTACTCTTCTTATTTACACAAACAAAACCAGCACCAACCCACCCTGCTAGCCCGACAATAAAAATGCGCTACCATTGTGCACATGACTTACCAGCACCTGACTCTGACAAAAAGTGGCCACATCGCATGGCTAACCTTCAACCGTCCAGGCAAAGCCAATGCCCTGCACTACGATCACCTGCTTGAGATAGAAACAGCTGTACTGTCTCTGCGTGACGACCCACAAACCCGGGTGGTGGTATTTACAGGCGCAGGCCACCATTTCTCTTCAGGTGCGGACCTGACCGACCGTGGCGATGCCTATAAGGTACCCATGGTACAGCGACGCAGACGGATGCGGATCGGTGAGCGGGTGATCGAGGCAATTCTCGACATGGATCAGATCTCAATTGCTGCCTGGAACGGTGCAGCCATGGGTGGCGGCGCATGTATCGCCAGCGCGTGCGATTTTCGAATCGGCTCTGACAACTGCTTTATGCAGTATCCGGAAGTAGACATTGGCCTGAATCTGATGTGGAAAAGCCTGCCGCTTATTACCCATCTGGCTGGCCCCGCACGCGCAAAAAGACTGGTCATCGGCGGCGAGCGCATCGAAGCACCCGAACTGCTCAACTGGGGCATCCTGGACAAACAGGTGTCACTTGCAAACCTCTACGATGCGGCAGAAAAAATGGCTCAGCACTACGCAGACAAGCCACCCATCGCGGCGCAAATGATCAAGCGCTCTACGAATCAGATCTGCAACGTCTTGAATGGCGCGCTGATGCATATGGACGCTGATCAAAACCTGCTGGCGGCCAGTACAGACGACCGAACGGTCGCTGTACAAGCCTACTTGAAGAAAGAAAAACCTACTTTCAAGGGATCCTAAAGCACATCGTCAGGACTGGTGTCCACAGATATGTTCTGTCGCTTCTCAACATACACTGCGACGCCGAGCAGAGACATACCCAACACCCCAAGGGTAATCCAATGCGTAAAGTCAATGTAACGACCTAATTCGGGCAACTGTGCTAAAACCGATGCCAGCATCATTCCAGCGCCAATCACGATTACCGGCGGATTCATCAACTGCCGTCCACATAGACCCACAAACAGTCCTGCAAACACGCCCGCGCCAGCGGCAAGCCAGGCATCACTGAACAGTAGATTGACGATTACAGCAACGGCTACGCAGAGACTGGCCAACACCTCAAAACCAGATTTCACCCTGGGATGGACGCTACCGCTCCAGAACCATGCAAAACCAATCAGCAAGCCGCCAAGGGGCAGTATCAGCTCATCAGCAAGCAGTGGATCAAGCAGCGACACTGTCGCCATTCCCACGCCCGTGAAAACGGCAAGACCGGCGACACTCAAAAGCGGCCGATAAACCGATTTCGACAAGTCCTGCAGCCGTAGCAGGTGGATACCCACAAAACTTATGCTCAGCAACATCCAGGACAACAGAACGTCCGCTTCATAGAGCCAGAACAACCGCGCCAACATCACAATCGCTGGAAAAAACAAACTCAACAGCGCAAATCGACCTTCCAATGTTGCAAAGACAATATGGCTCTTAAGCGCCCGGATAGTGTAATAACATGGCAGCACCAAACTGATGAGAATGGTCAGCCCCAGCGGCCATGACTCTCGTGCAGGCAGGCAGATCAACAGACTGCTGAACGCAAACAGCAAAGACAATTGCCTGGCCTGGGCGCGAGCAAGCACCCGATAGGCCATCCATGTAACGGGGGCAAGGGTGAGCAGCACAACACTCAACATCAACCCTAACTGGCCAGGCGTATAAGACTGCAGAGCAACCGTATCAGCCAGCCATGCACCGTCAGCCTGCGAGCCTGACCAGGAGACAATTTCCTCCAACAATCCGCCTAAGGTTGTCAAACTGGCGACCACAGCCACCAGCCCGAGGCTGACAAAAACACGCGCGCCTTTCTGCTCTCGCAGCAGCGCACTGATCGCAAAACCAGTGAAGGCAAACGCGCCTGTGACGCCGAGCAGAACATACAATCGACTCAGGTCACCCCAGGCGCTCCAGCCTTCAAGCAGATGCGAGCACAAACCCGCAACAACCACGAGCGCACCCAATGTTCGCAGGACGCCCGCAAGGGACGTCCTCTTCAGCTGATTTAGATAAGAAGTCATCGCTAAACCCCCGTGTCAGCGGGTTTATCATCTTCAGTAGCGCCTTTTAGAACAGCTGCCAGTTCTGCCTGTAGTGACAACTGCTCCTCTTCGTCATCCAGACCGCGCTCAAAATCATCCGCTGGCGCAACCACCGGGGTGATGTATTCATCCGCCAGAAGGCGAGCTTCCCAACGCGCGTAGACCGCATCAAGTCCATCACAGTCCTGATCCTGCAGGCGACGTAAAGCACCCTGCGCATTGCTGACCGCATCCCGCGTGCGCAATACGTCGCGCTTCTGTGTCAGTGACAGCAGCCGCTCATCCATCTGCGCAACACTGGCACCGAGCTGCTGAACTCGAGCGTCGTACTCTGCCAAAACAGTTTCGGTCTGCATGATCTGGGTTTGAGCGTGACGCCGGCGCCGCAGACACTCCAGCGCTTTGTCTTGATCTTCGTGACCGATTTTCGCCGCACGTTCAGCCCAGCGTCGGGCTACTGTTTGCAGGCTCTCGAGTTTTGCCGCGAGTTCGTCCCGATCCCGGGCCAGCGCCGCAAGTCTGACTTTCGCCTCAGCAGCATTTTTGCGGACCTGTCGCAGCGTGGCTTGCGCCACGGCATCCTGATTTTCAAGCTGATCGACCACTTTATCGATAGATTGGGTGACCGTGGCGGTGACTCTTTGAAATACGTTCATCATCTTTACACTCGTTATTGAAGGAGTGCTGATGATGGAGGAAGAAGCGATTTACGGTACTATTTAAGGAAAAGTAGCCTAATTGTCCACACAAGGGATCTTATCTTGATACTTTCAGCAATTATTAC
>CBDUMB010000150.1:0-7440 GCA_965368205.1 uncultured Pseudomonadaceae bacterium
GAAAACGTACCTGATATTGAATACCGATGGTTTGGCGAGGTGCGCGACGATGAATAAAACGCAGTGCTGATCTAATGCACATCTCGAACCTGATCCACCTGGCTGTGGTGGCTGCGCTGTGGCTATTTCTATCTGCCTATTTACGCAGAACCAGCGCCACTCGTTTTCGAGCGGCGCTGCGGATCCTGCAGATTCTGCCCATCATGTTTGCGCTCGACATCACCGTAGGGTTTATTGTTGTTGATTCAATTTACGGACCTAATCAATCCGCCAGCTGGATCTCAAAAACCGTCTGGATCTACCCCAGTCTGTTTATACTGTCGTTGTGGCGATTGCTTCGCGCCCGCCCTGACAAAGTGTAAGCCAAACATTCACAAACAAAGAGACACACCGTATGCCTGACTCAGAATCAAACAATATTGAAACCATCACCAAGTTCGTGGCGGCCTGGTCGAGGCTGGATGCAGAAGAGCTTGCCAGCTATTTCTCGGAAGATGGTTGTTACTACAACATACCCACAGAACCAGTGCGCGGACGTGATGCTGTGCTGGCTTTCATCAAAGGCTTCACCGCCAATTGGACCAAAACCCAATGGGACATCATTCACATCGCTGCTGCCGGCGATGTCGTTTTCTGTGAACGTCTCGACCGCACGGAAACCACCGCTGGGAATGTCGATTTACCGTGTTTGGGCGTGTTTGAGATGCAGGATGGTAAAATTAAGGAGTGGCGCGATTACTTTGATTTACAGACGTTTATGGGTGCAATGTCAGGCAGTCGCTAGCGCTGCGTTATGAGTCGCCGAATTGCAATTATCGGGAATTCAGGGTCGGGTAAATCGACACTGGCGCATCAGATTGCAGAACAGCTTGGGTCAGCGGTGCTCGACCTGGATACCATCGCCTGGACTACCGATAATCCTACTGAATTGGAATCAACCGATGCAGCCGTGGCAACCCTGCAGGACTTCTTCAACAAACACCCGGCATGGATCATTGAAGGCTGCTATGAACATCTGGTGGCGCCAATACTAGATGGCTCAATTGAACTGGTTTTCCTTGATCCGGGAGAAGCTGCCTGTATCGAGCATTGTAAAAACAGGCCGTGGGAGCCGCATAAGTACATCAGCAAAGCAGAACAGGATAAGAACCTGGAGTTCCTTCTGAGCTGGGTAAAAGAGTACTACCATCGCACTGGAGCGATGTCGCTACACGCACACCACGCCTTGTACACATCCTACGACGGTCCTAAACAACACCTGTTATCAGCACGCCAATTCTCATAAGACCAGCACAGCTGCAGGATGTTGAACACCTGGCGCCGATCGAGCGCGCCGCAGAAACACTGTTTCCAGCTGGACTGCTACCGGAACCGGGTCAGGTTACTGACATAAACGTACTAGAGACGGCTGTTGAGACTCAACATCTGCACGTAGCTGCAGTCGGAGGCAAAGTTGTTGTATTCACACACAGAGTAGCGATGCTGGCTCTGTTGCCATAACGCGCAGGGTTTACCTTGTGTACGGATCCGCTCAGTATAAGAAAAAGCCGAATAACCCAGGACTATAAATGGATCCACAAACACTCAGGAGCCAGCACGACGTTGAGCTGTTTAACACGCTGCTGAAGGACTCGGATGTAAAGCGCGTGAACGAACAAATTGCCAAACAGACCGAGAAAGGTAATCTTGGTGTACGTCGCCATCTGCTCTCCACCTCAGTGCGCCTGAGTCCCGCCATGGCAAAAACGTTGCACGCAACTGCAGACGAGTGCCGAGAGAAATTATCTCTGGACATTCCGTTAGAGCTTTATGTATTCCCCAGCGCGAGCTACAACGCCGCCTGTGTAAAACCAGAAGCTGGCCGTCTGTTCATCATGTTCAGCTCTTCTATTCTGGAAGCTTTCAGTGAATCCGAAATTCGATTTGTTATGGGGCATGAACTGGGTCACCACCTTTTCCAGCATCACGACATTCCTATCGGTTACATAATGCGCGGCCAGAACCGACCCAGCCCGCGGCTGGCACTTGAATTAACCAGTTGGTCACGTTACGCAGAAATTTCCGCAGATCGGGCCGGGGCGCATTGTGCCAACGATCTCGAATCGGTTGCACATGCGCTGTTCAAGCTGGCGAGCGGACTAAGTGGGCGATATGCAGAATTTTCCCTGGCGGATTTCCTCGCACAGGTAGACGAAATGCAGCTGGAAGAAGCTCAGCCCGGCCAGGGTGCACCGATGGAAGACTGGTTTCTCACCCACCCGTTCAGTCCGTTACGGGTAAAAGCGCTGAAGCTTTTCCACGAGTCCATCTTAGCCGATGGCGGCAGCATGGATATTAATGAGCTCGACATGGGTGTTGAAAGCCTCATGAGTCTCATGGAACCCAGCTATCTTAAAGGCAAAACCGACACCGCCGAAGCGCTGCGGAGATTATTGTTTGCAGCTGCCATCGCCGTTGCTGATGCCAGCCAGGGCATTTCAGAAGCTGAAGTAAAAGTCTTTGAAGAATTTTTTGGTAAAGCGGCTTTTTCCGAGCGCCTGAATACCGAAGCCCTCAAAGCCGAAGTGGCCGCACGTATTGAACAGGTTAACGAGTCCACCTCGATCCCGCAGCGAATGCAGGTAGTCAGAGACTTGTGCATCATGTCAAAAGCTGACGGCCGCAAGCGCTCTGCACATTACTCCGCTGTTTGTAGACAAGACCCTCGACGCTGAACCGGAACTCGACTGATCGCCAGTAAATAAGGAAACTTCAAGATGACCGTCTACGCCATTGCAACTCTTAACATCCATGACCGATCAACCTATGCCAACTATGAAAGCGGTTTCATGGCAGTGCTGGAAAACTATGACGCCAGAGTTCTTTCTGTAGATGAAAGCCCCTTAGTGCTGGAAGGCCAATGGACCTTCACGCGCACTGTCATCGTGGAGTTTTCCGACGCCGACGAGCTGCAGCGCTGGTATAACAGTGATGGATATCAGGCGATTCTGACACATCGCAAAGCAGCTTCTGACGGCAATGTTGTGGTGGTGAATGGATTGCCGGCATGACCGCAAGCCAGGAGGCATTTTCATCTTGCGCAAAAGCACCCTATGTCAGTTTACGAACGTTTCGTAAAAGTGGCGTGCCTGTTGATACCCCTGTCTGGTGCGCACCCGCAGAGGATAAGCTGTATGTCTTCAGCGCCGGCGCTGCTGGCAAAGTAAAACGTATTCGCAACAGCGCAAGATCAGAAATATGCGTTTGCGATGTGCGTGGCAAAGTACTGGGGCCGTGGTTTAGTTGCTCCACCATCGAAGTCACAGACCCAGAGCGTACGAGGCAGGCATTACACGCGCTGAACCGCAAATATGGGTGGCAAATGAAAATTGCAGATTGGGGCGCCAGACTGACCGGAAAGTTTTCTAAACGTGCTTACTTATGTATAACGATTGAATAGCTTCACCGCTCGTTGCTATATTCAGACCCTGATTAAATCGAGTTACATCATGAAAATGAAAATTGCCCTTCCTCTGACCGCTTTGCTTCCCGTCTCAGCATTTGCCCATGATGGACATGGCAGCAGTCACGCACATTCCCTGATGCACTATCTGACAGAACCTTTGCACCTGATACCTGTTGCGGTCATTGCTGTTGCGGCCTGGTATATCTGGCGGCGTAAAAAAACCAGCTAGCTCACAAATGCCTGATTTGTGTTATCTGTGCCTGGCGGCACCAAAGGCTGTCGCTGTGCCCGCTTATAACATCACCGTCTGCACCCAGTGCTGGTCTAACGCCGAGTTCGGCTGGCCGGTTGGCTTTGAACCCAGTCTTTTTGATGCGCTGAAGCGCGGCGGATTATTGATCCCTGATCGCAACGACCAGGGTAGACTGCCGCGGCAATACCAGCCCCCGGCAGACTTCCAGCTGTAGACTTCTATCAGCGCGCAGTTTGTTCGTGCACAAAATCAACCAGGAACTTCACATTGTCTACCGGCGTTTCAGGAATGATGCCGTGACCCAGATTGAAGATATGACCGGGGCGGTTGGCGACGCTTTTTAATAACTGCTCGCTTTGTTTGGCCACCGTAGCCCGGTCGGCACACAGCACGATCGGGTCGAGATTACCCTGTACCGCCGGAATGCCCAGTGCATCCCAGGTTGGCGCCAGCGGTGTGCGCCAGTCGAAAGCCAGCACATCAAATCCCAATGGTGCTATTTCAGGTAACAGATGGTGGTTACCGGTGCCAAAGTAAATCACCGGCACCCGACCTTTCAGCTGCGCCAGCATCTTCTGTAAATGGGGAAGAACATATACCCGGAAATCTGCAACCGACAGGCTGCCGACCCAGGTATCAAAGATCTGCACGGCTTCTACACCTGCTTCAATCTGCAGATGCAGATAGCTGACCAGTTGCTGCACCAGCTTGTCGAGCAGCTGATGCCACAGCAATGGCTGTTCATACATCATCTTTTTCACAAACACGTAGTTGCGCGAGCCTTTGCCTTCAATGGCGTAAGAAGCCAGGGTGAAGGGCGCACCTGCAAAGCCAATCAGCGCGATATCGGCAGGCAGGTCCTGCAGGATATTTTTTACCGTTTGCGCTATGTACGGTGTTGCCTCTTCCGCGGGAGCGTTAATTAAAGACTGCACATCTATTTCACTGCGTATCGGATTATCGAAAACAGGTCCCGCACCGGGTACATAATCGAGCCGCAAGCCCATAGGTTCCATTATGGGCAGCAGATCAGCAAACATGATGGCTGCATCAACACCCAGGATGCGTTGTGCGTCCAAAGTGGCTTGGGCGGCTTTCTCAGGATTTTTGAAAAAGTCGAGACTGGGCGTATCCCCTTTCACCTGATGATACTCCGGCATATAGCGGCCAGCCTGGCGATTCAACCAGATGGGTGTGTGGGGCGTCGGCTCACCCCGACAGGCAGACAAAAATACTTTTTCCATGAGACTTCAATGATTTACGGCGGCCGAACCTTAGCAAAGCTAAGCGACGCAACCAACTACTTGTCGAACCGGAAAAGCGGCGCAGATATCACCTCGCAGCGGCCGAAGCCAGGCAAATAGAGCTTTACCGGCGATGTCTGCAGTCCGTGCTCGTGGGTGAGCCCGGCGGTGGTTGTGTCCAGCAACAGGCCGCCGTGGCCCGCAGCGCTGCGCTGCAGGCGATTCGCCAGGTTCACGGGTGCACCAATCACGGTGAAATCACGCCTGGCACCACCCCATTGGCCTACGTAGCAGTGACCTGAGGCCAGGCCAAGACTCAATTTCACCTTCATTGTGCCGTCTGACTCAACTGACCCAGCCTGGGAAAATTTGTCTGGCAGCAACTGCGCACAGCGCAGGGCCTGTCGAGCAACGTTGGCTCGACGCTGTTCAGGCAGGCAGGGAAAAACACATAGAGCACCATCCCCTAAGAATTTGGTCACCGAGCCACCCCACTGTTCAGCGGTTTCATGCACAACATCAAAAAACTGGTTTAAAAGATCTGAGAGATCTTCCAGGGGCAGCGCCTGAACACTGTGCGTAAAACCAACAACATCGACAAACAGGACACTGACCCACTGCCGTTGAAACGGTAACGAGGCTTTTGTATCCAGGTGCGCAGGCAGTTCTTTAGGTAGATAACGCAGCAACAGATTTTTTTGCTGTTTCAGCATCAAACCGTAGTTAAGCTGCTGGCGAACCTGATGGTGGGCAATGCTGCAGATCACCAGCATAAAAATAGTGCCACTCACTAGGGCAATAGCAGCTACCCAGGTATCGTTTACGAAGTTGAAGCCGACCAGGTTGTTGAACAACCAGGCACTCATCGCCCCGCAACCCAGGATAAACAAACACCAGCGCCCGCCCCACAGCGTGGTATGGCAGACCAGCACCACCAAAAGGAACGATGCCACCGCCACTGCAGGCAGGCCTAACCCAAGTGCAAGCAGAAGAACCCACAACCCTTCCATCAGGTACAGCGCCTGCATCGCGGCGCGGTGTATCGTATGTTGCAGCAGCCACTGCACAATGATTGCCTGAACAAGACAAAGCGCCAGCCAGTTGATGGAAAGATGACCCGCGCGATAGCTCTGCAGAACGATCAGGCCACCAAAAATGGTGTATATCGCATAGCGACAGAGCGCCACAGCCCGCTGCAGATCAGTTGGTAAATATATTTTTTGCACCTGCCTAAAGTGGCAGGTTCATGTCATGGCCAAAAGCGCCCGGCGCGACTAATGGCGTGAGTTTTAGACTTCACGCCCCAGGGTAGGATCGACATCAGCATCGTAATCCACGCCTTCGAAACCGAAGCCAAATATTTTCAGAAAGTCTTCCTGATAACCTTCCAGGTCACCAAGAACGGGCAGATTTTCGGTGGTGACCTCAGGCCATCGCTTCAAGACTTCGCTCTGTACCCCTTCCGACAGCTCAATGTTATCCATGCGGATGCGGCCTTCATCATCCAGGCGCAACGGCTCGCCACCTTTTAACTGGGTCGCAAACATGCGGTGTATATGGCTGATGATGTCTTCATGGATACCCTGTTCTTTCATCACCTTGAACAGCAACGCAACGTATAACGGCACCACAGGTATAGCCGAGCTGGCCTGGCTGACAATCGCCTTGAGGACAGCAACCCGGGCATCACCATTAATACTGGCCAGCTTTTTCGCGATGGCGCGACTGGCGCGGTCCAGATCGATTTTTGCCTGACCAAGGGTGCCTTCCCAGTAAATGGGCCAGGTCAGCTCAGTCCCTATATAGGTGAACGCTACCGTTTTTGCGCCATCCGCCAGCACATCTGCTTCGAGCAGCGCATCCATCCAGAACTCCCAGTCTTCACCACCCATGACGGCAACGGTATTTTCTGTTTCCTCAGGCGTTGCAGGCTCCAGATTCACCTGAACCACTTCCCCGCTATCGACATGCACCGATTTGATGTCGAGGGCTTCACCCAGCGGCTTGATGGTGGAGCGATGCAATACACCGGTCCTGGGATGTTGGCGTACCGGTGATGCCAGGCTGTAAACGACCAGGTCTATCTTGCCCATATCTGCTTTGATCGTATCGATCACGGTGGCACGCATTTCATCTGAGAATGCATCGCCATCCAGTGTCTTGGCGTAGAGCCCATCTGCAGTGGCGGCTTCGTCAAAGGCGATGTTGTTATACCAGCCCGCGGTTGCCGTACGTTTATCTGTGGGGAGCCGCTCATAGGACACGCCCAGGGTATTCGCGCCGCAGCCGTAAGCAGCAACAATGCGACTGGCCAGACCATAGCCGCCGGAACAAACTAACACCAAACCGTTTTTCAGCTCGAAATCAGAAACAGCGCCCTGGTTTTTAACATAGGCAATCTGTTGTTCAACATGGGCTTTACAGCCAGTCGGGTGAGCAGTGGTACAGATGAAGCCGCGGATACGAGGTTTTACGATCATGATTGTTCTTATGGCGTG
>CBDUMB010000151.1:0-7400 GCA_965368205.1 uncultured Pseudomonadaceae bacterium
AGGGTGACTTTAACGGCATTCGCTAGAGTGTTGACGCCGTCGAGCATCTGGCTCCGTGCGTCATCACCGAATCTTACGTCTTTAGCGCTCATCGCTTAATTTCCTCTATAAAATCGTTATCGTGCCGGTAGGGTTTAGCCTTCCAGGACACCAAAAATTTCGCTTTCGCTCAGAATCAACAGCTCTTCGCCGTCAATCTTCACCGTGCTACCGGCGTACTGACCAAAAATGATCTTGTCGCCAACTTTCACGTCGAGGGCACGTACATCACCACCATCGGTGATTTTGCCAGTACCGGCGGCAATAATTTCGCCTTGAGAGGGTTTTTCAGTAGCAGAATCAGGCAATACGATGCCGCCTGCACTGGTGGTTTCCTCTTCCAACCGACGCACGACAACTCGGTCGTGTAAAGGTCGAATGTTCATTTCAGTAAATCTCCCGTTGCTCCAGGAATGGATCATCAACCCTGCAAAGCAGGGTCCCTAAGTGTGTATTTAGCACTCTCATAGAGAGAGTGCTAAACGACTGGCCGCTATAATATGGCCGCTTTCTCAGGTTTCAAGAGCCAGCGTCTATTATTTCTGGCTATTTTTTCTCGTAGTCGCCTTCAATAGTCACCGGATTGGACTCCGGCGAAGGCCGCTGGGAGGGATGCACCCCCGGAGATGAGACCGTATGAATCTCGACGCGCTTCAGCAAAAGCACCACCAGAGCCTGTCGGCTCGGCGGAAACAGCAACAGAAAACCCACCACATCAGTCACAAAACCGGGGGTCAGCAACAACGCACCCGCCACCGCCAGCAGAATCCCTTCAGCCATTTCCTGCGCAGGCACTTCGCCTCGATTCATACGCGTCACCCCGCGGGTTAAGGTTGCCAGGCCCTGACGTTTCAGCAGGGCAACGCCAATCACGGCGGTAAGCATCACCAGGGCGATTGTTGGCCACGCATCGATGTAGCCAGCCACGGTAATGAGCAGGTACATTTCAACAATGGGTGTAATAAAAAAAACCAACAACCAGAACATATTCAGGCAGATCCTTTGAGTCGTAAGATGCCAACGGTAGCGGATAAGCAGAGACCGCAAGCGCAGCGAGTATCGCCAAACGAGGCGTCAGTTAAACACCCTGGGGGCAAGACGGCTGATAATCAAGACCAGGCGCCGGACAGGCGCGCCCAGGTCTGGCAAGTGGTGGCCATGATTCCCGCCGGGCGGGTTGCCACCTACGGACAGATAGCCCACTTGATCGGTGCGCCTTCCCATGCCCGCTTTGTCGGCACTACATTGCGCCAACTGCCCAAAAATACCAAGTTGCCCTGGCATCGCGTCGTCAATGCCAGCTTACGCATTTCCCAACGAGGCACAGGCGAAGCCACACAGCGTAAACGCCTGCAGGCGGAAGGTATTGAGTTTGTTGGCGAAAAAATCCCGCCAGGCTACCGCTGGGACACAGAATCAACCTGATCTGAACGTTCTCGCAGGTGTGCAAAAAGAAGCATCTGCAGCCAGTTTATCGCGAGGTGCTCCAGGCGGGTATTACGCTTTGAGCCTAACCGGCGCCGCTCCGCGGTGCCTTCGTTCTCAAAACAAGCCCTGACGCAGACGCCAGGTCTTTTTTGTTCTCTCAGCTTGGTTTTTGATGGCTCAAAGCGTAATACCCGCCTGGAGCACCGCAACAGCAACTATCCGCTCATAAATTGCTATCTGTCTTAAACTGCGGCTCTTCCAAATGCAGATGCCTGCCAGCCAGCCAAACCAGCAACAAAACCGGCAGCCCAATGAACGCGGCAAACAGGAAAAAATTCACATAGCCAAAATTATCCACCACTGTTCCAGAGTAGCCACCTACCAACTTAGGGATCAGCGTCATCAGAGAACTGAAAATAGCGTACTGGACCGCAGTAAAACGCACATTGGTTAAGGCTGACAGGAAGGCAATGAACGCGGCGCTGGCAAGCCCCGCGGTCAGATTATCTGCGGAGATCACCAGATAAAGTAGAAACTCGTTTTTGCCCATGACCGCCAGCAGGATAAAAAACAGATTGGTCACTACGGTCAACAATGCACCAACAAAAAGAATTCGCATTACGCCGTAACGGACCGACAGAAGGCCGCCTAAAAATCCGCCCAGAATCGTCATGAACAGACCAAATGTTTTTACGACAGTGGCAATTTCATTTTTAGTGAACAGAAGGTCCTGATAAAAAACATTGGAAATTACACCAAGCACAATGTCAGAGATTCTATATAGGCCAACCAGGGCAAGAATCAGCAACGACAACTTCAAACCATAACGACTGAAAAACTCACTGACCGGAGCAACATAAGTATCCAGAACCATCTCGCGATTGACCCACCTTGTTGCACTGATTAACAAACCTGTACACACAGCAATGGCCAGCGAGACCAACATGCGACTCACTTCCAGCGCAAACGCCTGTAGTGGTGAAGCTCCGCCTAAATAGGCATCAAACAGCTGGCCGAGAAGCACAAAGCTGAGCACAAAGGCGCTGATGGCCAGCATAAACATCAGCACAAAGCCTGCGTAGTCCGCGGTAGAGTGCTGATGTTCTAGCGTTCGGTTAACAACAGGTTCATTGATAATGAGGGTCGTCGCAACGCCAACCAGCATACAGGCGCCCATAATCAGATAGGTCATACGCCACGCCTGGTAATCATACTGGCCCAACTCCGAGCCAAAATAAGAAGCCAGGTATAAAGCACCCGCCCCTGCCAACAACATACCTACCCGGTAGCCGGCGATATACGTCGACGACATCATTGCCTGCAGAGACGGCTTGGCTGACTCAATGCGAAAGGCGTCAATAACTATGTCCTGGGTAGCGGATGAAAACCCAAGCAACACAGCAGCCAGTGCGATACGCGTCAAAGCATCACCGCTTGCACTCGGATCAGTCGACGCCATCCAGACAATCGCGCTGATGATCATCAGCTGCGAGACCAGCATCCAGGCGCGTCTTCTTCCAAGCACCCGCGTAAAGAATGGCAATGGCAACCGATCTACCAATGGCGCCCAGACAAACTTGAACGAGTAGCCCAGAGCCGCCCAACTGAAGAAGGTGACCGTGGCCCGATCTACCCCTGCTTCACGCAACCACAAAGACAGCGAGGAAAATATGAGCAACAGGGGCATTCCCGCCGCCAGGCCAAGAAACAGCATGGTGACAACCTGAGGGTTTTTGAAAGCAAGCAGCGCCGTGCGCCAGGTACGATCTTCAGGCTCTTGAAGTGTTTGCGTTTCAGACAATGCGATCCACTTCAGTCTCGGAAGTTATCGAACTGTAATGGCGTATCGAGGTCTGCTTCACGCAACAACGCCATCAACTGCTGCAGGTCATCACGTTTTTTCCCCTGCACCCGCAGTTTGTCGCCGTTTATCTGCGCCTGCACTTTGAGCTTGGAATCTTTGGTCATTTTGGTAATGGTTTTTGCGGTATCTCGATCGATGCCCTGGCGCAGCTGGTAGGTTTTGCGTTTCACCTTACCCGCGCCTTCAACCTGACCAGGCTCCAACGCCCGGGTATCCACTTTGCGGCTGGTTAATTTGTCACGCACGATACTTTCGATCTGATTAATCTGAAATTCTTCCGGCGCACTGATCATAATGGTCTCATCGCTGAGTTCGATGCTTGCGTCCACACCCTTTAAATCGAATCGCGTACCCACCTCGCGAACCGCCTGATCGATGGCGTTGTTGATTTCATGCATGTCTACTTCCGAAACAATATCGAACGATGGCATGGGTTCTTCTCCCTTCAGATTTAATAACGATTAATGGTTCCTTGACATCAGGCCGTTGGTCGCATATCAAGATTGATCAGCAGCACAAAACGCAGCCCACGATACATGTCAGATTCCGACATTCCAATCTTAGTCATAGACGACGCCAAATTCTCCAGTGCGATCATCGCAAAGGTGTTGCGAACCGGTGGCTTCACCAATGTGCGATTCACCAACAACCCTCTGGAAGCACTACGTTCCATTGAGAAAAGGCCAGCGCAGATCATCATCGCAGACTGGCTGATGCCCGCAATGGATGGCGTCGAGCTTACACGGCGAATCAAAAAACTTGACGAAACTCAGGATCATTTCAGCTATGTGATGCTGATGACTGCGCGGGACGACTATGAAGCGCTGGAAAAAGCATTTGCCGCCGGCGTAGATGACTTCATGAACAAAGCCCACCTGCGCACACAACTGCTGCCCAGGGTAGTCGCTGCAGATCGCATCACATCCCGTCAGAACGAGTTGATGAAATCCAACAAGCAGTTAAGTCGCAAAGTCAAAGAATTACAAACCACCGATCTGGTGGACCCGGTAACGGGTCTGGGCAATCTCAAATTCACCATGGAGCGCCTGGATGCAACCCTCCGGGAATCCGATACTCGCGGCGGTGCAGCCTGCCTGCTGTTAGTTGGCATCAACAACCTGGAAGTGATTAAGAAGCAGTATGAGCCTGGCAGTATTGATGAACTGATTTCAGGCATCAGCGCAAAAATCCGTCAACTTGTGCGCCCCCTGGACATAGTCACACGTCCGGAACCAAATATTTTTGCAGTGACCACACTGCAGGACAATCTGAAAAACTGCACCTCACAAAGTTTCAGACGCATCTTCGATAGTCTTTATATGCACTCATTCAAAACCTCCGAAGGCTACATACCGGTGGTTGTCGGCGTGAGCATCACCGCTGCGGACGCAAGCACAGGCCATCCTCGCGCACGTGAACTGATGGAATTTGCGTATCGCGGCCTTACGCGTTCTTTCGAAACAGGCATCATCACCGTGCGGCCGTATGACCCTGCACCACACCTGGAAACCACCAGTGGTTGAAAAACAGCGCATCAACAAAGTCACCACCCGTTCTGGTGACAAAGGCAAAACTCGCCTGGCAACGGGGCGAGGCTTACAGAAGCATCACCCCATCGTTAAAGCGATGGGCGGCATTGACGAACTCAACAGTTTTATCGGCGTCCTGCGCACCCTGGCCAGCACTGATGCACAGGATACGCTAGGGGCAGTGCAACAGGCGCTGTTCGACCTGGGCGCCGTGTTTGCTATGGAAGGCGACTACAGCGCAGCGACAACGGATTTACTGGAAGCAGCTACCGATGCCTTAAATGAGGACCTGCCGCCGCTCACTGAGTTTGTGCTGCCTGGTGGTGGACCCGCTGCGGCCCAAGCCCATGTGTGCCGAGCGGTTTGCCGACGTGCCGAAACGCTTGTCTGGGAAGTGGTTAGCGATACTGACGATGCGCCAGCCAGTTATAGTGACGCTGCACGGTATCTGAACCGACTGAGCGACTACTTCTTTGTCCTCGCCCGCAGTTTGACCATCACCGATGAAACCCAGTGGCGTGGCCCCACCGCCAGAACCTAGAGCGCTAAACGCCGAATATCGGCAAGCACAGCCCCGAGGTAATTCATAAACCGCCCGCCGTCCGCGCCATTTATGACTCTATGGTCATAAGACAATGACAGCGGTAGAACTTTACGTGGCACAAAGCCCTCCCCATCCCACAGCGGTTTAGTCTGCAGTTTACAGACACCCAGAATAGCAACTTCCGGCGCGTTAACGATGGGTGTAAACCCGGTACCACCGAGCGCGCCGAGACTGGAAACACTGAAAGTGCCTCCCTGGAGATCATCCATCGCCAGTTTTTTATCTCGCGCTTTTTCTGACAGATCAGCAATCTCGGCGGAAAGCTGCCAGATCGACTTTTCGTCTGCAGCTTTGATCACCGGCACCACCAGACCTTCAGGCGTGTCTACCGCCAGACCTATGTTGATGTAGTGCTTTCGCACCAGCTGCTGTCCGTCTGCGTGCAGGGACGAGTTGAAATTAGGGTACTCACGCAAAGCATGGCAGCAGGCTTTGACAATAAACGCCAGCGGTGTGATCTTTATGCCTTTGCGTTCAGCTTCTTGTTTCAATGACTGGCGAAAATCTTCCAGATCCGTGATATCTGTTTCGTCATGCTGAGTGACATGCGGAAGATTCACCCAACTGCGGTGCAGGTTATCTGCCCCACGCTGCTGAATCCGCGTCAGCGGAACCATTTCTACTGAGCCAAATCGGGCGAAATCAATTTGTGGCACTTGCGGCAGACCACCGCCAGCAGAGCCACTCGCCTTACCTGATGTCATCTGTTGCTTCACATATTTTTTGACATCATCTTTGGTGATTCGATTACGGTTACCGGTACCTTTAACTTCCTGCAGATCAACTCCCAGCTCTCGCGCCAGGCGACGCGTTGCAGGACCTGCATATACTTTCGCATTGGCAGCGTCATCGTCACTGGACCCAGCGCCGGGTTCAGAACTGGCGTCAGCACTGGGTTTGCGCTGGGGCTTTGTTTCGGCGTCGGGTTGAGGCGATTCAGGCGCCTGTTTTTGTTCTTTTTCTGCTTTGCCTGGTGATCCACTGCCATCCTGTTTGCCTGAACCGTCGGTACGCAGACGCGCAATCAACGAACCTTCTGTGACTTCTTCGTCAACGCTTACAGCCACTTCCAACACAGTGCCTGCATATTCAGCGGCAATCTCCATGGATGCCTTATCTGATTCAAGTACAACAAGAAGGTCATTCACTTCGATGACATCGCCTGCTTTTACTGCAATTTCAATAACCACAACGCCAGACGCATCACCAATGTCAGGCACGAGAACCTCGATATCCTGAGCAGCCTTGCCTGATTCGGGCTCGGACTCGGGCTCGGAGTCCGTGGAAGGTGAGGCCGCCACCGACTCAGAGTTTTGTTGTGGGTCGGCTTCGGACTTGGTTTCTTCTGGGGCCTCGGCTTCAGACTTCTCATCACTGGATTCAGCAGCGTCAAGGGTAGCGATCACATACCCCTCCATGATGCGGTCCCCCAGCTCAACCTGCAGAGATTTAACGACCCCCGCCGCCGGTGAGGGTATATCCATAGAGGCCTTGTCTGATTCGATCACCACAATGGTGTCGTTTTCTTCAAGGACATCACCCACGGCGACACATATTTCTATCACTTCTACTTCATCGATATCACCCAGATTGGGTATCGTTACATCCATCGTGTTTCCTAACTAAGGCGCGGGTTAGACTTGTCGATGTCTATACCCATCTGTTCGCGCGCTTGTTTAACATCCTGCGTCGAGACCACCTGCTTCTCCGCGAGTTTGGAAAGTGCTGCCAAGGTGACAAATTTGCGATCCACTTCAAAGAAATGGCGCAGCTTCTCCCGCGTATCACTGCGCCCGAAACCATCCGTCCCTAACACGTGATAAGGCGCATCAATACAGCTGCGGAGCTGTTCCGGCAGGGCTTTCATATAGTCCTAGGACGCCACCACAGGCGCATCACCTGACAGGCACTGCGCAACATATGGCACCTGTTGTTC
>CBDUMB010000152.1:0-7368 GCA_965368205.1 uncultured Pseudomonadaceae bacterium
GACAGTAACGGATCCACAGACACATAAGGATTGCTGGGGCAAATGATCACGCCACGGCAGTCTTTCAATGTTTCCGTAATAATCGGGTTTAAGTGTGCAGACTCAATACCTGCAAACTCAAAGCCGGAAACCGCGGGTCGGCATTGCTCCCGCACAAAATAGTGCTGGAAAGCGAGCGCACCCTGATCGCTGTGCACAATTGTGCGCACATGATCATCAGTCATTGGGGCGATGGTATGCGTTATGCCAAAAGCCCGGGCGATCAGCGTCGTTGCCTCAGTCAACGTCGAGCCTGAGTGCAGCAGTTGCGTGCGTTGCGTGTGCAGCGCAAGGTCTTTGTCACCCAGGCGGAACCAATCTTCACCGCCGAGCTGTCCAAGGGTTTCGATGAACTGCCAGGTCTCGCCTGCACGACCCCAGCCAAGTTCGGTGTTGTTCTCTTCAGCCAGAGCGTATGTCAGGCTGTCGATATCCGGAGAGATGTGCAAACCCAGGTGTTCGAAGTCATCACCGGTATTTACCGCAAAAACCAGCTCGTCAGGACTGAGTACCTTGCTCAGGCCCAGCGCCAGTTTAGCGCCGCCAACGCCGCCAGTAATGGCGAGGATTTTACTCATTAGCGGAACAGGTCTTCTTCAATCGGTCGATTGATGATGGCTGCGCTCTGCCCCTCAGTATCAACATCCGGTGCGAAACCCCGCACGATGGCAAGCGGGATCTTTTCAGTGGTTTCACCCATGACCAGCGTTGCGGCGCCGGCAATGGCGTCTGCCCGATTTATCAGGGTGACTTTAAGCTCGCGTCCGTAAACGTCATTGCCACCGCGGTAATCTTCCAGCACGGTGAAGCCTGCACAGCCGATAGCAACACCGGTTGTACCCATGCGCCAGGGTCGATTCTGGCTGTCGGTAATCACCACGCCCACCTGAACATTGTTGTTGGCAGCTAAGTCATCACGCAGGCGCTGTGCGCTCGCATCTGGGTCTTTGGGTAGCAGCAATGCCTGCTCACCTTCGCTGTGATCAACATTCGACTGGTCAATGCCCGCATGGGCACCGACCAAACCGAGCTTATGTCGCATGATGAGCACGCCGGGCTTGTGCCGCATCACCTCGCTGCTTTCGCGCAGGATGAGCTCAACCATGCGTGGGTCTTTGAGGGTTTTTTCTGCCAGCTCAACCGCTTCTTCAGAAGGTGTAACGTCGGCAAGGGCCACCAGCTGGCCTTCAGCTTTAGAAACAATTTTTTGCGCCAGGCAAACGATATCTCCGTCCACCAGGGTGACGTTTGCCGCGCTTAACGCAGCGCGGATAATGTCACCCAGGTCATCACCCGGCTGCACCATGGGTACGCCGGGTATGGGAATGACGGAAAACCCCGTGGTCACAGTCTCAGTGTTCCTGGCCGATAATTTTGATACCGGAGTGTGACACGATGCCGCTGCGATTGATCTGAATCAGAATCGACGTCAGGGCTTCTGCAGCTGCAGAGTTGGCAATTGGTCCTGCGTGCCATGCGGTCATACCCGCGGCTTTAGACAGTTCGATGACTTTTTCACGAGCAGCTTTTTTGTTGCCGGAAACCAGTACGTCACACTCAATCTCCACATCTTGCTGCAACAGGTGTGCGGCGATGTTCTGATAGGCGGTCACAACCATGACCTCTTCGCCGAGGAAATCCTGTGCCCGTTTACCCGCGCTGCCTTCTGCAGGCAGCTGTACGGTGCCGACTTTTGGTGGCACGAGAGGCACTGTGACATCGATGAGAATTTTGCCCTGCAGGTGGTCTTTGACGTAATCCAGGGTAGAAATCTGATGTTCTGCAGGCACGGTTAACACAACGATGTCGCCCGCAGCAGCTGCATCGAGGTTCTCCATGGCAACAGCAGGCGTGTCGGGGCTGATTTTATGCAATGCATCTACAGCGGTTTGTGCTTTTTCCAGCGTGCGCGAACCGATCACAATTTTGTGACCTGCTTTAGACCAGCGTATGGCCAGACCTGTACCGAGGTCACCTGTGCCACCCAAAATGGCAATGGTTTCTTTATCAGACATGTTTTTATCCGGTGATTAGAAGAGAAGGCGGCGGATTATGCCGTTTTTGTGCCTTGAATTAAAAGCCACAGTGAGTGAGCCTAGCGTCAAGGTTTTACACGATTTGGGAGAAAAATGATGAAAATTGGTGTGATGATGGGCGCCGACGGCGCAAACAATACCCTGGATGGCTTGGTCGCAGTGGCAAAAAATGCCGAAAACGCGGGTCTGGACAACGTCTGGTTGGCCAATATCTTCAGTTTCGATGCCATTACTGCACTTGCCGTGATCGGCCGGGAAACGCAGCGTATTGGTCTGGGTACTGCAGTCACACCCACCTATCCGCGCCATCCTACCGCAATTGCACAGCAGGCCCTCACCACAGCGGCAGCCACCAATAACCGCTTTACCCTGGGCATTGGTCTGTCGCACAAAGTAGTTATCGAAGACATGTTGGGCATGTCCTACGACAAGCCAGCTAAACACATGCGTGAGTATCTGAGCGTGCTGATGCCGCTGGCCCGGGGTGAACAGGCAAACTTTGAAGGTGAACAGTATCGCGTGCGCGGCGTGGCACTTGATGTACCCGGGGCAGAGCGCTTGCCGGTTGTCATCGCAGGCTTGGGTCCGGTGATGCTGAAGCTGGCTGCCCAATTGGCTGATGGTACCAACACCTGGATGGTGGGTCCGAAAACCATGGATGGCCATATTCTGCCTGCTCTGCATGATGCCGGTAACGCTGACCCAACCGTTGTTGCAGGCATGCCTATTGTGCTGACCACTAACGTGGACGCGGCTAAAGAGAAGATTGCCAAGGAGCTCACCATCTATGGCCAGCTGCCCAGCTATCGCGCCATGTTAGATCGTGAAGGGGCTGCAGGACCGGCAGACATCGCCATTGTTGGAGATGAAAATCAGCTGCGCGGTGAAATCAAACGCTTTGCGGACATGGGTGTGACTGACTTCAATGCGGCCATCATGAATACTGAAGCTGGCGCCTACGACCGCACGCTGGAGTTTCTCTCCAGTATGAAAGGCTAGGGATCGTCTAAATCATGGCGTTTGTTCTGGGGTTGCTGAAGGACGTCGTACGCATTGTTTTTTTGCGGGGCTCACCGGAACGCATTTATTACACGCAGCGGCTGGGGCGATATTCGGTTCTGCTGGCGGTCGCCGCCAGCGCTGCTGCCCAAGCTGTTTTCTTCCAGGACAACGTGGTGTTTGTGATACTGCGTGTGTTTGCTGAAGTGACCATGTTCATGCTGATGATGGTTCTGCTGACTGCCAGGATTACCCGCCTGCGTCTGGCTAAAGTGCTACTGACCTTAGTATTGATCAGTCTGCTGACCGACAGCGTACTCACGCTGTCAGGTGTTGGTCTGAATCTGGCATCCATAGAACTGAGTCTGCGCGCCTTACCCGCGTACCTGCTGGCCGCGTTTGCCCTCTACGGCGCGTCCAGCGTTGTCGCCTGGGGTTTGAACAAGCCGCTGGTGCAAGGTGCTGGCGTAATGGGTGTATACGTTGTGGCGGTGCTGGCTCTGGATATGTCGTTCCAACACCTTTATCAAATGATCGCGGCAGGTTAGCTTGATTGGCTTGACGAACATAGCCATGGCGCTGGATACCTTGCCGGATTATGGCAGAGTGATGCTGTTAGCCTTTCTTCTCACGCTTGTACTCTACGGGTTTGCCCGCTTGTTATCCGACGATATGGGGTCAACGTTGCAGGTACTCTATCGCAAAGGTGCGTTGTTGGCTTTGCTTGTTGTGCCGCTCATTGTTTACCTGGTCAATGTTCAGGTGCCGGTACCGGTTGATGAATTCCGGGCCTACAACACGCCTGTGCCAGGGTATTTTGCGAGTGCGCTATTGCTGATCTGGCTGCTGGGTTTGTGTTACCACGTGCGCATTGCTGTTGGCGTGGTGCAGCGAACGGTTGCTGCAGTGGGCGACAGGCTAGATGCATCAGCAAAAATAGTGTCACGCTGTGAACACTGGCAGCAACGCCTTGCCTACTCTCAACCGGTACGTGTCTGTGTGGGCGGTTTTGAACAGGCCTGGCATGTTGGACCTTCGCTGCTCCGAGGCCGCGAAGCGGTGATTTGCCTGCCTGCAGCGGCTGCTAACTGGCCGGCTGGATTGGTAGATGTCATGTTGCTCAGTCAGCTGGCTCAGCTTAAGCAGAACAACTGGCGGTGGTTGCTGTTTGGTCGCATGGTCCAAGCCATTTACTGGCCAGCGCCCTGGGTCAGCGGCCTGGTGCAGCAATTGGCCATACATTTAGTCGAACCGGCAGAGCGTCTGGCTGCGTCAGCATACAGAGACAATGAAGGCTGGACCCGCGATGTCCGTAAGTTGCTGAAACGAACGGATACACTGCAGGAGATTCCGCCGCTTGTGAGCCGGGGTTTGTTACGTGCGCCCAGTCAGGGTGTTCACTGGCTGCCAGCGCTACCGCAGGTTGATAGCGTGCGGGTGGACGGGTTGGTATTTGAAGATAAGTGGGCAGGCACCAAGCGGCGCAGGAAAGACAAAATCCGAGACCCCTACGAGCAGGCGTACTGGCTGATAGCGGTCGCATCAATTGTGGTAGGTGTGTCGACCACGCTCACCGTTGTGCAGCGGGCGCCTGAGTTTGAGCCGAAGTATCTGAATGTGAAATGGCAGGATCAGATGGTCAGACGGTTATATGACGAATCTATTGCGCCCGAGTCAACGCCCGTTGCAGAACAGAGCCAGGTAGATAGTGCTGCGGCAGCTCAGTAAGTTTTAGTATTGATTGTAAATAGTCGGGTTCTACGCGCGATTTAATGCGAACGTCGATATGATGGGCGGCCACGCCAGCAAACACTAACTGAGGATAACGATATGAGCGCAATAGATGATTTTTTAGCTAACAATGCAGCATACGCGACTGACTTTTCCAAAGGGTCACTGCCCATGCCACCGGCGAAACAGATTGCGGCGGTTGTTTGTATGGATGCGCGTATGGAAACAGGTGCAATGCTGGGTCTTGCAGAAGGTGACGCCCACGTGATTCGAAATGCGGGTGGCGTTGTAACCGACGATGTCATTCGTTCGCTGACAATCTCGCAACGGCTGCTGGGTACCCGGGAGATCATGCTCATTCACCATACGGATTGCGGCATGCTCACCTTTACCGATGCCGATCTGAAACAATCAATTTTCGACGAAATCGGCATGAAGCCACCGTTTGCGTTGGAGGCATTTGATGATATCGACATCGACGTACGCCAGTCTCTCGCAAGAATTAAGGCCAGTCCGTTTATCCCCCACAAAGACCAGGTTCGAGGCTTTGTTTATGAGGTGGAGAGTGGGCGGCTCCGAGAGGTCGTTTAACTGGCTTTATGGCGCGGTCTAAACACCTTGGTATTGCAGCCGTGCAACCCGCCTGCATCGCTTGCGACGTTGCGCGTAATGCGGACCTGCATGCTGAGCTAATCCGCGCAGCAGATGCTCGCGTTGTCGTATTTCCCGAGATGTCGATTACTGGATACGAGCTTGCCGCAGAAGTGGTTGATCCAGAAGATACTCGACTTGAATCTATTGTTAGAGCCTGTGCGGACACAGGCGCGCTCGCGCTTGTCGGGGCGCCTACGCGGAGCCATCTAGGAGACCACATCTCGATGCTGTGCGTTGCAGGCAGCGGTGTGACCGTGGCGTACAGTAAAATGTGGTTGTCAGCGACTGAGGCAGAACGTTTCTGCTCCGGTAACAGCCCCGTGGTTATCAATGTGGATGGTTGGCGGCTGGGGCTTGGGATCTGTAAAGACACAGGTGTGCCAGCGCATGCCCAGTCAACGGCGGATATTGGTATGGATATCTATGTTGCAGGGGTATTGGACTCGGTTGAAGAATCTTCAATTCAGTTGGAACGTGCGCAACTTATCGCGGCGCATCACGGAGTCTGGGTGGTGTTTGCAAGTTTTGCGGGCGCCACGGGTGGGAATTACCAGCATGCTGCGGCGCAATCGCGAATATGGGCACCCGATGGTGCTCTACTGGCATGTGCTGGTGAAAAAGCAGGTGGTATTGCTCGTAGTTCTCTGGGTTAAGCACTGTAAGTATTTCTAAGATCTAGACAAGGAAAGTAACCCGCTCATGAATAGAATTGGAAACGTTTGCACACTGCTGGTTTTGCTTCTGCTTTCGTCCACGGGAGCCGCCCATACCGTTAGGAACGCCTCACTAAAGCGACCACTTAACGCCAGCAATAAATCGGGAGCGGAATTCGGTGACGTCGTAGCGAACAAACCAGTCCCAGCGTGAGTCGCCAAAACCACTGGTCAGTTCCGCCGTCACCCCGTGCCCTGGGCCGAGAAAGTCTTCGGTGAGGTCAGCCCGTTCCCCGAAGTTGTCGCTCACATAGGCGTATAGCGCAGTGAACTCGGTAGCAACGCCTAACAGTTCCAGTTCTGTGTCGATGCCTAAAATCACCTTTCTGGCTGATTCGTCCAGGCGATACACAAGTTCTGCGAAGCCGATGTACTGTGGGCTAAGCGCATGCCGGATTTCCGTGCGAAAAAAGTTCGCCTCAGTCATGCGCTCCACACTGAATTCGTAACTGGTTTTGTCGTTGAAATCTGCCGAGTATTCCATTTCCAGATAGTCGACAGCCGTAGGCAGTTCAAAAGCATCCGCTGGATCAGTTGAATCCAGTTGCCCAACAACAAGCTCGAGGCGTGCGCTGGGTTCCAGGTTGCGCACATAGCGAATACCCTGGATCCAGCCATCTTTGGATAAACCGGATGACGATACGCTGCCTTTGTAGGTAGGAATTACACCAACCTCGCTTTTGCCGTAACGGCCTTCATGGCGTAGGTACGCGCGTCTGACGTAGAAATAGTCAGCAGCCCCATCATCAAAGGTGTTGTGGCTGGACCCAAACTCATCGCCGGTGACAACAAAGGCATGCACGCTCAACGCATCATTGAATGTGACGGAAGGATAATAGCGAGCACGATATTGATAACGAATCCGGGCTGAAGAACGTTCATCTGCACGAACTTGCAAGTCTAGCTTCTGACGAAACTCCGTCGCCTCAGTATCCATCGAAATCGTGGCGGCAAGAAAAAAGCAGAGCGCATAGCTTAACCCTGTCACGCAACGGCTAGGCCCTGTCCGCATCAAATTCATACAACCCAGTCATATTGTTGTTTGACCTGCTGAACGTGCTCGATGAGTAGTTCATGTTCAGAATGTCGTCCGGTACTTTGCGCCCACAAAAACTTCACAGATCCTGGTTCCGCGGTGTTGTCAAAAGGCATATCTAGCTGTCCTCGCATTTATTTGATCATGGCCAACACAGGTA
>CBDUMB010000153.1:0-7367 GCA_965368205.1 uncultured Pseudomonadaceae bacterium
GGGGGGCGGATGCACTGGATGCGGCCATGATGCAGGCTAAAGAAGGTGATGGATTTTTTGTTGATGAAGAGTACGACAGCGCGCTGGCCGCCTATCAGCGGGCTGTTATCAGCATTGACGCGGTCATTTCTCAGGGCAACCAGTTGCATCGGGAATTTCTACAGAATGGTGATGCCGCTCTGCTCGCGCTGGATGCAACTGCTGCAGAGGACGCTTTCAATCAGGCATTGACCATTAAACCCGACGATGCAGACGCAAAAAACGGACTGGCCCGAGCACAGGGATTGCCCGTTGTTATCAGCATGCTGCGCAGCGCAAAGAATCATGAGTTGGGCGGCCGCTATGATGAAGCCCTGGCAATCTACAACGATATCGGACAACTTGATCCGCTCACCCCGAATCTGGCTGAGCTTCGCGCAGCAGCCAATGCAGCCAAGACCGGTGATGATGTTGCCTCACACATCAGTCGCGGATTCTCCGCATTACAAAGACAGCAATTTGAACAGGCGCGCAGCGCCTTCAACGCCGCGCTGAGCCTGGACAACGACAATGAGGTTGCCAAAGGTGGATTACAACAGGTTGCTGAACAGTACGACCTTGCGGTGATCAGCAGTTATCAGCAGAAAGCTGAACTGGCGATGGCGCAGGAGCAGTGGCTTGCAGCCGTGGATGCTTATCAATCGGTACTCAAGCTGGACAAAAACATCCAGTTTGCAAAGCAGGGACTGGCTCAGGCTAAAGCACACGAAAAGGCTCAGCGCCTGATGACCAGGATCGTCAACGAACCTACAAAATTGTCAAACGAGAAGCTGTATCTCGATGCACAGACTATCGCTCAACAGGCCCAACAACTTGAGTACGCCGGAGACGAACTGCAACGCCTGCAGCAGGAAGTGAACAAGCTGTTGTCTCTCTACGCAGACCCGGTCGAAGTTATATTGCTGTCGGATAATGCAACCAACATTGTCATGTCTAATGTTGGAGAGCTGGGCTTGTTTGAACGCCGCACAATCAGCCTGCGGCCAGGCGCCTACACCATACGAGGCAGTCAGAATGGTTGTCGGGACATATTCCTGACCGTAGAGGTCCTGCCTGGCATCGAGCCTTTGGACGTACGTTGCACAGAAAGCATCAATCGATGACGCGCGCCGGATGAGCAAAATCGAAGACCAAAATCCCGATACACCCGGCCAGCACAACGAAACCATTGAGCCCCGGGTTTTTGTGCCCAGCGACAGCAAACCCCGGCGAGCTCGCCTGGCACTATGGCAGATTGTGCTGCTCGCGTTCGCCACCACTGCGGTCGCAATATTCTGGTTTCTTTTCACATCCAAAAGCGTGTTACTGGATTTTCAACCACAAGCGGCACAAGTCAGCGTCAGCGGCGGCTTCGCTTTTGAGTTAGGTGGTGTCTATCTACTGCGCGAGGGTGAGTACGAGATTTCAGCACAGACGCCACTTCATGAACCTCTGCAGGAAACCATCCGTGTAGGATCTGAACGCAATCAGCGTATCGCACTTGAATTTGTGCCCCTACCCGGCTTTCTCACGCTACAACTGAGCCCGACAGATGCCAGCATTGAAATTAATGGTCAACCTGAACAGGTGACTCCACGCATCGAACTGGCCGCGGGCCAACACGAAATAACTGTGAGCCACCCCCGCTATATCTCGAACAAGTTGACCGTGGTCATGCAGGGCAAACAAATCGAGCAGAGCGAGCGCATTGAGCTTGCGCCAAACTGGGCGGACGTCGCAGTCACAAGTGAGCCTGTCGGCGCCAGCATCTGGATCGACAATCAACCTACAGGTCAGCAAACCCCGGCTACTATTGAAGCGCTGGCGGGCGAGCGAGAGGTCAGTATTCGCCTGGAAGGCTACAAAACTCATCGCGAGCGCATCTTTGCACAGGCTGGTCTTGCACTTTCACTTGCCCCGGTCAGTCTTGAGCAGGCGGACGCCACCGTCACAGTGACCTCACAACCGCAAGGCGCAGGTGTTACCGTGAACGGCCGCTTTATGGGGCAAACCCCGCTGGAGCTCGACCTGAAGTCTGCACAGCGACATAACCTGCAGGTCATTCTCAATGGTTATGCCACCTTCAACCGGAGTTTACAGCTCAAGCGTGGGGACATTCGCTCGGTGCATGCGGATCTGGTACGCCAGACAGGCGAAATTGTAGTTCGCTCACAACCCGCTGGCGCACTTTTATCCATCAACGGCAAACCTGCGGGGGCGGCAGACCAGGTTCTGACCCTACCGGTTGAACCCCACAATATTTCCATATCGTTGGATGGCTATGCCGGCTACAGCACAGAAATTACGCCAAAAGCCGGCCTCGTCCAGGAAGTGAGGGTGCGGCTCCTGACACTGGCTGAGGCGCGCCTGGCGGCGTTAACGCCATCAATCACCACGGCTGCCGGCCAGAACCTGAAGCTCTTTGAGCCGTTTGAGTTCCGTATGGGTGCCTCCCGCCGGGAACCCGGCAGGCGCGCCAACGAAACCCTGCGTGAAGTCAACATGACACGCCTTTTCTATCTTGCTACACAGGAAGTCACCAACGCGCAGTTTCGTCAGTTTGCCAGCGGTCATGATTCTGGACTTTTCGAAGAAGTCAGCCTTAACGAAGATGACATGCCTGTTGCCTCTGTCAGCTGGAACGATGCCGCCGCTTACTGTAACTGGTTATCAGACAAAGACGGATTGCCGCAGTTTTACAACATAGAATTCGGCAAAGTAACCGGCGTAAATCTGCGCAGTACCGGTTATCGTATGCCAACAGAAGCTGAGTGGTCCTGGGCTGCACGAACACAGCCTCGTACGAAGCAGGATCCTACCGACGTTTTACGCTTTCCCTGGGGCGACAATCTGCCGCCGCCAGACCGACACGGTAACTACGCTGATCGCGCGGCCTCCGCGCTGGTCGGTCGGGTTATTTTCGGTTACAACGACAACCACACAGCAGCCAGCCCGGTGGGCACCTTCAAATCAAATATCTACGGTCTCTACGATATGGGCGGCAACGTGGCTGAATGGACCAACGATTTCTATGAGATAGCCAGCGCCGACCCGGTCACTGATCCAACCGGCCCGGCCAGCGGTGAGTATCGAGTCATCAAAGGCGCCAGCTGGATGCACGGCACCATCACAGAGCTACGCTATTCATTTCGTGACTATGGCATTGGTGGGCGCCAGGATTTAGGGTTCAGAATCGCAAGGTACGCAGAATGACAGACGTTGTGAGCAGGAATGTGTTGAAGAGACTGATACTTGTTGCTGTCCTGGCCAGCCAAGCCAGTTACGCACAGGAACAATCTGAAGCTGGCGCCAGTGACACTCAGGCACAGACAGAGACCGAAAAAGCAGACACAAACAAACCGCCCACAGAGCGTTCTGCCCAACAGCAGAAAAACAAAGATCGTGATGGGGAAATTTTTCGACCCAGCGAGGAGATTTCAGAAGATTTTGCGGTCTCATTTCCAGTAGATATCTGAAACCCTTAGACCCTTGCGCGTGTATACAAAATTTAAAACAAGACAGCCAACATGAATAAAAAACTACCATTTGAACTAATCTACCAGGTCAGCGCGCTGATCATCGCCGTGATTATTGTGCATCTTGTTTACGTCACCATTATCCGCCCTAACGCAGATGCGATCCTGCAACAGCAGGCGGAACTGGCGGCCAGCGGGGAACCATTTGTTCAGGATCGTTCACTTTATGTTGTGCTAAGGGATTACGAACAGGAGTCCTGTTTTATTCTGATGTTCTGGGCGATGGCGATCATGGGTTTGAAAGCACGTTCAGCACTTGCAGAACGCAGCCTCCTGAACGAAAACTTTATTCAGGTCAGCGAGGGGGTGAGTATTCTGCCGGAGGACACCCGGGAATATACGCGGCCTTTGCAGGGGTTACCCGAAGCTTCAAGGGAGAGCCTGTTGCCGCGCACCCTGCTTGCAGCCCTGCACCGGTTTTCTTCTACCAGGAACGTGCAGGATGTTTCAGAAGCAGTCAAATCCGTCTGCGAAGCCGAATCTGACCGACTCGACAGCGAACTGTCGATGGTACGCTATATCGCCTGGGCGATTCCCTCCATCGGCTTTATTGGCACCGTTCGCGGTATCGGTGAAGCGCTGGGACAGGCCTATCGCGCAGTCGAAGGCGACATCGCCGGTGTCACCACCAGTCTGGGGGTGGCGTTCAACTCAACCTTCATCGCCCTGGTGATCAGCATTGTGCTGATGTTCCTGGTGCACCAGTTACAGCTCATCCAGGAGCGCCTGGTGCTCGACACCCATACCTACTGTGATCAGCGCCTGTTGCGCCATCTGCAGGTGAGACGGGGCTAGATGATGTATCTGGATATCAATGACTGGCAACTGACATTCCGTCAGCCACATCAAGCCGCCCGCACCTTTACCGGCGCGGCCGCCCAGACACCCAACGGGCTGATATTCGACGACGACGCACTGGCGCGATCGCGATCGCATCCGCAGCAGTTCAACAACCGCTATCTGTCTACCATCGCTGCAGACCCTGTGGCCGGTGATCTGGGGTTGGCGAAAAATCATGCGGATCTGATTTATCGACATCTACTGCAGCTTGATCTACCGGCAAGCGAGCCGCTTGTACTGGCGGTCTCAGGGCAGATCAGCAACGCTCAACTGGGTCTGTTACTCGGTATATGCGCTGAAGCGCAACAGACGGTCAAAGGCTTTATCGACCTTGCTCTGGGCCAGTCTCTGAGTATCCCTGCAGACACCGGCTACCATGTCCTGGACGTTGAACAGCATCGGATCAGCCTGGCAGAAATCCAGATCCGCAACGGTATCCGCGTGCAAACCCGCACCACAGCCATAGATGGCGTTGGCACAGCCAGCATCATAGAAGGTTGGATGAACGTCATAGCTGATGAATTTGTACAGAAAACGCGTTTCGATCCACTGCATTCCGGACAGACAGAGCAGCATCTTTTTGACCAGGTATATCCCTGGCTCACCCAGAGTCAGATGCAGGATCACGTCGTCAGCATCAGTAACGGAGAATCCAGTCGAGAGGTTGAGATAACAGCAGCCAGACTCCTGGAAAAACTCACTCAGCGGCTTGCCGGTGTTGAATTGGGCCACGTTGACCATCTGGTGCTGACACCAAGGGCTGCATCAATACCCGCGCTTAAAAGCCAGCTGGAGCAGCGCGTGCAGCAGTGCAGTGTCGTGCAGGAAAGCGACATTCTGGGTAACTACGAACAACTCGCAGCATCGCTATCCGATGCTCAGGTGAAAAGAATCAGCCAGGCAGCCAATCTTGGCACTCGCCGCACAAACGAATCTGCCGCTGACGCCTTCCAGGAGCATCCTCACACCCAGGCGTTGGCACCTGACACCCTGGCCACCCACTGGCTGCTGCAACATACGGCCTATCCATTGGATCATCCAACCCTGACCGCGGCAGGCGTACACAACGGTTCCGAAGTTGCTGCCGGGACCCAGGTCACCGTTGCCGGCCAGACCTACACTGCAATTCGAGTTACCTAAACTGCCATGGCCCGCTCACGACGGATCAACGTATTCTCACTGTCATTTCTTGATGTCATGTCCTGTGGCTTTGGTGCCGTTGTGCTGATATTTCTGATCATCAACCACGACACACAGACCCAACCCACCGAACGCAGCGACGATCTTCTCGCCGAAATCCGCATGCTTGATTATCAGGTGCAACAGGGCGAAAAGGATCTGTTTGAACTGATCGAAAGTCTCGACGATGTCAAAGCCCGGGTCGAGCAATCAGATGCTAATCTGGCCAGTACAGCTCAAACCATCGAAACCCAGGAAGCCAGCCTGGAAGAAATAGAAGACACGTCTGTCGCTCAAACCGAGAGCCTCAAAGCGCTGACTGCGGACATTGAGTCACGCGAAGCAGAGGTCAATCGTCTGTTGGCGCTCAAGGCGGCAAACGATGGTTCTCAGGTACGTTCTTTTGAAGGCGAAGGCGATCGTCAGTACCTGACCGGGTTGAAAGTTGGTGGACGCAACATTGTTATCGCTATCGACACGTCGGCAAGCATGTTAGACGACACCATCGTTAATGTATTACGGCGCCGCAACATGGATGACGCACGCAAACAGGCGGCGCCGAAGTGGCAACGCGCAGTGCGTACCGCCGAGTGGCTTGCCGCACAGCTCCCTCTGGATGCCGACTTTCAGGTTTACACCTTCGCCGAGCAGACACGCTCACTGGTTGCCGACAACGACGATGACTGGCAACCGATGTACGATGGCCAGGCACTGAACGCATCAATCGCAGAGCTACGCACGATCATTCCAAACGGTGGTTCTTCGCTGGTTAACCTGATCCTGGAGATTCGTAACCTCTCGCCCATACCGGATAACGTCTACCTGATTACCGATGGCTTACCGACTCAGGGAGAAAATGCACCCCGCTCAGCTACCGTCACAGGACGCCGGCGTCTGGAGCTATTCGGCGAAGCCGTAGATCGTTTGCCAAAACAGATACCGATTAATGTGATCATGTTTCCAATGGAAGGCGATCCGATGGCTTCTGCCGCTTACTGGAACGTTGCGCGGGTCACCGGTGGCGCATTCATTTCGCCGTCATGGGATTGGCCATAATGCGCCAACGACGTGGTATCGAAGAATTCAGCGTGTCATTTCTTGACGTCATATGCTGTGGCTTTGGCGCCATCATTCTGCTTTTGATGATCACCAAGACAGTGCAACCGGTATTGCTGGAAAAATCCAACATAAACATGCAGGGGCAGGTCGCGCAGCGCGAAAACGCGCTGTTTGAAATTCGCGGACAGATCACCGAACTGCGCCGTCAGGTCAATGATGAACAGGCGGATCTTGCGCAGAAACTGGATCAACTCGCAGAGCTGCAACAGCAGCTGGCCATTATTCTCGGCCAGTTTGATAATCTCTCTGAAGCTCAACAGGAAATATCTACCGAAAACCTGCAGCTGGCTTCAGCCAAACAATCGCTGACAGATGAAATGCAGCGCCTGCTGGGCCTTGATTTCAAGCGCGACTCCGGCCTGGTGGGCGGTATCGCCGTCGATTCGGAATACATCATATTTGTCATCGACACCTCGGGCAGTATGCAAAGTGTTGCCTGGCCACAGGTTGTGCGCAAAGTCAGCGAGACACTGGCAATCTATCCCGGCGTGAAAGGTATTCAGGTAATGAATGATATGGGTGACTATATGTTCACCCGCTATGCAGGTCAGTGGATCGAAGACACCCCCGCACTGCGTAACTCTATTATCCAGACCCTGCAAACCTGGGCGCCCTTCAGCAACTCGAGTCCGGTTGAAGGGATGACCGCAGCCATCAACACCAACTCTGATCCGC